>NZ_RZSG01000551.1:0-4070 GCF_003997725.1 Mesorhizobium sp. M4A.F.Ca.ET.050.02.1.1 | reverse complement strand
CCGATTGTTGAAAGCGGAGAGAACGGTCCTCCGCTACCCCGTTAACAACACCTAGGCTTCCGAAGCCTCTCGCTGCTACCCACCAGTTGCCACGGATCGAGCGCCTCGCAGACGCCACAGGGAACCAATGCTTGGCATAAGGTCGGCACATCAGAATTTTGATCCATAGACGGGCTCCAGCCGCCAACGTTGCGGTTCGGCTCGGATCGCGCCTTGCGACGCTGCAAACACGAGCGGTAGGGGATACAATCACCGGAGCGAATGCGTCCCGGGATGGCTCAAATGTCCTCCGTCGATTCTCTCGCCGCGAGACTATTGTCGGCGACATTGATGTTCGATCGTGCGTCGTTGCTGGCGCTCGAGGCTTTGGCTGCCGAATCCGACCGTCGGGTCCTAAGGCGCGGTGAGGTCCTGGTTCGCGAAGGCGATCCATCGGACAGGTTCTTCGTCGTGCTGTCCGGTCGCTTTACGGTACACAAAGGAGATGGGATTGGCTCGGTCGCCGAGATCGCTCAGGGCGAACTCGTCGGCGAAATTGGTTTCTTTGCAGGGCTGCCCCGTACGGCCACTGTCCTTGCAGCGCGCGATTCGATCGTCCTTGAAATCAGTCGCAATCATTTCGAGAAGGCGGCCGAGGCTCTGCCGAACCTGAGAGAGGCGGTCACAACATCTCTGGCGCGCCGGTTCGCCACCCAATCTCCTATTTTGTCACGTCAGAAACCTGCCAAGATCCGAACGCTTGCCATCATCGCAGCCGGCGGAAGTCGCATCTCACCGGTTTTCATCGGGCACCTACAGCAAGAGCTCGGTGCGCTCACGCGCGCTCAGTTCGTTTCCCGGCATGACGTCCACGCGAAATTCGCGGGTCGTCCGATCGACGACCAGCCGGTCCTTAACTGGTTGAACGAACTGGAGGCGCAAGCTGAATTCGTTGTCTACGTCGCCGATGAAGAACCTAATGAATGGACACGAGTCTGCATTCGCCAGGCCGATACCGTCCTGCTTGTAGCGAACGCGTCCTCCTCGCCTCGCTTGAACACGTCCGAGGAATTGGCGCTATCGGTCCATCCACCATCGACCGGTCGGCTTGTCCTAATTCACGACAATCGCTCGGCTGCGGTCTCCGGCACCTCTGCGTGGCTCGATGAGCGTCCCCATGTCGGCCAGCATCATCATGTTGCGCTGGAGGACGCGTCTGATATCCAGCGCCTGGTCCGATTTATTTCCTGCAAGGCACGCGGCTTCGTGGCGGCGGGGGGTGGGTCCCTGGGCAGCGCCCATCTGGGCGTCTACAAGGCCTTCGTCGAGGCGGGCGCGCGCTTCGACTATCTCGGCGGGACGAGTTCCGGAGCCGCGATGATGGCCGGCTTCGCAAGAGGGTTGGACGCGGAGCAGATCGACCGCGGCACGCACAACGTATTTGTCAAGAGCAGGGCGTTTCGGCGCCCCACCTTGCCGCGTTTCGCGCTTCTGGATCACAAAGCCTTCGATCGAGCCCTTCGGGAGGAATACGGCGACGTTCTGATCGAAGATCTTTGGCTTCCGTTCTTTGCGCTTTCGACCAATCTGAGCAGCCGTCAGCCCCACGTCCACCTTCGTGGGAAACTCTGGCAAGCCGTTCGGGCATCCGGCTCGCTCCCGGGTGTCCTGCCGCCGTTCTTTACGGCTGACGGCGATATGCTGGTGGACGGCGCCATCATGAACAATTTGCCGCTGGAACAGATGAGGGAACTCAAGACCGGCCCCAATGTCATCGTGAGCTTTGGGTCCAGTGGGCCGCAAAAATACCACGTCGATTACGACCGCATCCCCGGAAGATCGGAACTGGCGGTCGCCCTGCTGAACCCTTTCGGCCGTGCCCGCCTGCCGCAGGTTCCGAGCATGCTTCAGGTTATTGCCGCGAGTATGCTGGCACACGGGCCGCAGGACATTGCCGTCGGTGACGAGGATGTCTTGGTCTGTCCGCAGGTTTCGAGCACATTCATGGATTGGAGTCGGCATTCCGAGCTGTTTTCGGACGCCCACGACCGCACGGCGCAATGGATCGAGGAACGTCTCCGCCAGAACGACTCAGGGCTCCGGGCGGTGCTCGGTAACGCACATATTACTTAGCGCATCACCACTAGACTCTCCGCATTCCGTTGCTGCCCTGCATCGCGGTCCCATTGCCGAACTTACCGGCCCGGCGACTGAGCGATCATGTTGCAGTCGGCTGTGCGGTCGGAACGCGTGGTGTAGGCGGCGTGGATCACCTGACCCATGTTCATGGAAATTTCACGCACCAGCTTTAGCCGGACCGCGGTGGCGAACATGGTGGCCTCGGTGACGCCGATCGCAAATGCGTCTGGTCCGCCAATGACGCAGCGTTCGAAATAGGATTGCAGGTAGGAACGGTCGTAGATCGCAAACCCGCCGGCCCAGCCAATGCGGGGCAGTGCGATCGGCAGCCCGTTGATCGTCACGCCTTCCGCCAGAAGGACCTGCCGGACGGGATCAAGCGGCGCTCCGGCATTGTTGGGTCCATCGCCGGATACGTCAACAACCCTGCGCGGGCTGCGCAAGCCACTCTTCGCGAACAGATCACGCGCCGCCCACAATGCGCCGGAGATCGACGTTCCGCGACCTTCGGTCAACGGCAGCGCCGCGAGCCTGTCTGCCAAGATCAGAGCGTCCTCGCGGCCTTCAACAATTGTCCACGGCATGATGACTGTTTGCTGGTGTGGCCCTGCCCACTCCAGATAAAGCACTGCAATTCTGCCCCGCTCTCCCGACTTGATGGCCGTCGCGATGTCCGCGTGGCGGAAGGCACTGACGTAGCCGTCGCGTTGCACTCGTTGCTCAACGTTGCTCATCGAGGGCGAAACGTCCACGGCCAGGATCAATTGCAGATCGACTTCGGCCAGGTGGTCAGCGGGACGGTCGGTCGCGTGAGCCTGCGACGCCATCGCGAAGAGCAGCAGGCAGACGGCCGTGAGCCGCAGCACCGGTCTTGCACCCGCACATCGAGCAATCCGCACCAGGTCGTCCATGGCGAGCCTCTCGCTGACATGCAATTGTCGGTCCGAGGCGTCCCGCGCGTCACGAACAGCTTCCGATCATTCGCCGAAATCTGCGCTCCGCGCCCGTCCGGATGGTGATGACGCTTCGCAGTCCGTGCTAATATCGAAGCATTGGACTGCGGCTTCGTGCGTGAGGAAACCGGCTTGGATAGCTCGCCGCCCACGACGTTCGTACTCAACGGCATTACCGCCGACGTGAGCAGCGAGACCTTGCGCGACAAGTCCAACAGGACGATCGCGCTTCGCCAGCAGACCTTTGCGGTGCTTCGTCACCTTCTGGCGAACGCGGATCGCGTGGTCACCAAGGACGACCTGATGAGGGCGGTCTGGAACGGGATAGCCGTCACCGACGACAGCCTGGTGCAATGCATTCACGAGATCCGTGCGGCGCTCAACGACAGCCGGCAGACCGTCGTGCAGACAGTGCCGAGGCGCGGCTACAGGCTGGTCCTTCCCGCAAATGCCGGACCGAGGATGGCGACCATCCTGGCAGCCGAATTGGCCTCCGAGAGCCGGCCGACAGGCAAGCGGATTTCTGCCGCATCTCTCCGAGAGTACCGGCAGATCATCGATCGGCTGCTGGTCCAACATGCGGGTCGCGCGTTCTGGAACGGCGAAGGGAGTCTGGTCGCCGAGTTTGCCGGCCCTGTCGAGGCGATGCGGTGTGCGAGCGAGATCCAGCATGAGGTCGACAGGCGGGACTGCGAAGTTCCCGAGACAAAGCGCCTGCGCTTCCGCATCGGCGTTCACCTGGGCTATGTCGTCGCCGAGGGCGACCACCTCGCGGGCGAGGCCGCCGAGGTCGCCGCGCATCTGCAAATTCTGTCACGACCGGGTGGGATTTGCGTCACCGAAGCGGTCCACGCCTCGATGTATTCGAGGACGGCATCGTCGACCTCCTCGCGTCTTGACAGCATCAGCTCTTCGCCCTCCGCGAGACGTTTGCCGGACGGAAGGAGAAGCTCTCGATTCCTGTTCTCCAGCTGCCAACGGTGAGCGTCGGCCCTGAGG
>NZ_RZSG01000550.1:0-4079 GCF_003997725.1 Mesorhizobium sp. M4A.F.Ca.ET.050.02.1.1 | reverse complement strand
TGGATGCCATCGGCGACAGGGGCAAGAAGACGCAAGCCACGATTGTCTTCGCCGGCGCCGTCCTCGCCATCCTCGTGCTGCCGGTAAGCTGGTACATGCAGGTGTACGGCGGAGACAGCCGCGGGCGCATCGTGCGGATGGACTATCATTCGCTGTACAGCCAGCTCATGTCCGACGGGCCGGTTCGCACTGTGATATCCAGCTGGTTCTGGGCCGGCAATTTGCGTCTTGTCGATCCCGATCTCGTCGTGCTCGACGACGAGATACCCGATTTCGCCCCGTCGATCCGCGAACCCGCCGTGCTTGTCCTGGCGGCGGACGACGGCGAGCCGAATTCGGTCATTTTCGACAGGATCGCCAACGCCGGCTATGCGATGGAGACCATCCATCGGCAGGTTGCGGTACCTCAGTTGCTCGGCGGTACGCCCACGACCCGCCAGCTCACGATAACCAGACTCTACAAGATCACGGCGCAATAGCGGCACCAGGAGAGCCCGCATGGAGACGCAACGCTTCGGCCGCCATCGCAAGATCATGCCGTTCGAACCGGATGCGGCCGGCTCCGTCGAGGCGTTGCGCGAAGCCTCCCGCCAGAAGGCGGCCTCGCTCAACCAGCATGTGCTGGGCTACGGGGCGTTCGCCGAGGCCGAGTGGCAGGCGGCCGGCATTGCCGCTCCCGATCTTGCGGCCATACGCGAATACCGGCTCGGCAGAATACGTGCCGAGTTGAAGCGGCGCGACTACGCCGGCGCGCTGCTCTACGATCCCGTCAACATCCGCTACGCGACCGACTCGACCAACATGCAGCTGTGGGTCGCGCACAATCCGACGCGCCACTGTTTCGTTGCCACCGAGGGACCGGTGGTGCTATTCGATTATTTCTCCTGCGAGCACCTGTCCGATCATTCCGGGGTCGTCGACGAGGTGCGGCCGGCGGTGTCGTGGATGTATCTCTACAGCGGCGAGCTGACGTCATTGAAGGTCCGCCGCTGGGCCGCAGGCATCGCCGATCTGGTTGCGCAACATGGCGGCGGCAACCACCGCATCGCGGTCGACCACATCAATCCGGAGGGCGCCGAGGAGCTAGCCCGCCTCGGCGTCAGTATCGGAAATGGCGAGGCAGTGATGGAGAGCGCGCGGCTGATCAAATCGCCGGACGAGATCCTCGCCATGCGCCGCTCGATCGTCGCCTGCGAGGCGGCGATGGGCGAGATGGAACGGGCGCTGAAACCAGGCATTTCCGAAAACGAGCTCTGGGCGGAGCTCCATCGCGGCAACATCGCGCGCGGCGGCGAATGGATCGAGACCAGGCTGCTGTCTTCCGGTCCGCGCACCAATCCGTGGTTCCAGGAGTGCTCGTCGCGCGTCATCAAGGAAGGCGATCTCGTCGCCTTCGACACCGATCTGATCGGCCCGTATGGCTTCTGTGCCGACCTCTCGCGCACCTGGCTCTGCGGCGACGGAAAACCGTCGGACGAGCAGCGCGATCTCTTCCGCATCGCCGCCGACCAGATCGCCCACAACACCGAACTGATGCGGCCGGGCATTTCCTTCCGCGAGCTCGTCGAGCGCGCGACGGTCCCGCCCGGCGACTGCTTCCCGACCCGCTACGGCGTGCTCTACCACGGCGTCGGCCTGGCGGACGAATATCCGACGCTGCCGCACGCCAGCGACTGGACCGAGGATACGCCGGACGGCGTGCTCGAACCCGGCATGGTGCTGTGCGTCGAAAGCTATATCGGCCGCCTGGGCGGACGCGAGGGTGTCAAGATCGAGGAGCAGATCCTGATCACCGAGACCGGCAACCCGCAGCTCTCGCGCTATCCCCTCGACGAGCGGCTACTGGGCTGAATCAGCGATCGCTTCGCGTAACGCCGCTACCGTCTCTGGCGGCGTGGCGCGGGCGGTGATGAACGGCAGGCCTTTGCGCCGCTTGGTCCAGCCAACGACCTTCACTTCTCGCGCGGCCGGCTCGAAGCGTTTGGCCAGCGCCCAGCTCTCGCAGTCGATCGCCGCGACATCGGCACTGCCCTCGGCAATGGCGACGATCGAGGAGCGATGCCCGCCGCTCTCGATCTGCGAAGCAAAAATGTCGAGGCTTTCGCCCATCGCCTCCAGGTCGCGCGTCAGCCCGAGCAGTCCGGACATGGAATCCGGATTGTTGAAGGCGAAGCGTTTGCCACGGATGAGATCGAGCGGGATCGAGGCGCTGCCATCAGCCGGCGATGCTACGAACGGCCCGCCGTCCGCCGGCATGACGATGGCGCTGGAATAGAGCTCGCCCTGCCCGCCCTCGATGGCATCGTAGCTCGGCTGGCCGATCACCTGGACGTGGCTCGCGAGCCCCAGTTCCATCGGCCCCCAACAGGTCTGCCCGAACAGCAGCGCCGGATGCAGCCAGAGCCCGTGGAAATCGAGGTCGCTCGCCGGCAGCGTCGCCGGATCGGGCGCGATGACCTTGCCGGCTGCGTCGCGGATGCCGCCGGGCACCGGCGGCAGGTCGCCATTGCCGCGGACGAGTATCTCCGGCGCGTCGATGCCCTTCTGCCTGATGGCTTCACGCAGCCGCGCCCATTGCGCATCGACCTCGCCCCTCGCCTCGGGCCAGTCATACATCGGCAAGGCCGCAACGAATTCGCTCATGCCTGGATTTGACCGCTGTTCTGGAAAACTGACAAGATCGCGGACGCGAGCCGCCCGCAGCATAGATGCCGCGTGGCGGCTATACCGGGATCATTCCTTCGGCGGCTCGGCCGGAACCGGCGCGCTGCCTAGCCCATTGACGTTGCGCGCCCGAACCCGCGGCTTGAATGCCCGGCCCGGCTCCGGCGCGCGCCGCAGCACCGGATGGACGATTGGCTCCTTCGCCTTGAAGGCATGCGCCTTGAGCAGCGCGAAATAGTTCGGGTAGGCATAGCCATTGTTCATCCGCAGCCACTCCTCGCGGCGGTCGCGGAACAGCTTCGGCAGTCTGTACCAGGCAACCGTCGGGCTCTTGTGATGAACGAAATGCAGATTGTTGTTGAGGAACAGGAAGGACAGCGGCGAGCGCTCGATGATCACCGTGCGCCCTTCCGGATGCTCCGACCACTGATGCTCGGCATAGGTGCGGATCGAAATCATCGACTGGCCGAGCCAAACCGGCACCAGGATGTAGAGCCACAGCGGAATGCCGAAGCCGAACGTCACGATCGGCACGACTACGGCAAGGCCGACGGCGTGCAGCAGCCATGCCTTGCGGATCGCCTTGTCGCCGGCAGCAATCTGCTTGGCGTCGTCGATGAAGAAACCGATCGACGACAGCCACGGACCGAGAATGAGCCGGCCTATCATCGTGTTGTTGACCTTCAGCAGGAATTTCATCGCCGGCGGCAACTCCTCATGCATCCAGAGCGCCTGATAATAGCTCTCCGGATCGTCAAGCGGATCAGTCAGCCGCTCGTCGGCATGGTGGCGAAGATGGATCGTCTTGAAGCGGCGGAACGGCCACACCACGCCGATCGGCAGGAAGACAAAGGCTTCATTGATCCGCGCATTGCGTGTCGGATGGCCGTGCAGCACTTCGTGCATCAGCGAGGATTGCAGCGCGGCGGTCAGGGCCAGGGCGCCGAGCGCCAGTATCGGATAGGATGGCCAGAGAAGGAAGCCGGTGGCGAGCCAGGTGCCGTAGCAGAAAAATGCCAAGAACACGGTCGGCCATTCGATAGCCGCTGCACTGCTACGTCTCTTAGTCATGCTTGCCATGCGATCGACCACTGCCCTCCAGTCGCCGGAACCACTTTGATTCCTGACAGCATTGTGTCAGGAGCCTGCCGTTGTCGCAACGCGACAAAGCGCACAAACTGTTGCGAGTGCGCATTTTCAGCCGCATATGTTATACATTGTAAACAAAACGGAGGATTCATTTACGCCTGAGCCACGTTCAATTCGGCTTCGGCGCAAATTTTTCCTCTCCAAAGCTGGAGCAGCATGATGGACAAGCGCGACCTGTCGACTCTCTTCCGAGAGCGCCTGAAATTGCTCTTGACACGCTCGGACCTGAACCAGTCGGCTTTCGCGACAGCGGTCGGTATAGACCG
>NZ_RZSG01000054.1:0-17147 GCF_003997725.1 Mesorhizobium sp. M4A.F.Ca.ET.050.02.1.1 | reverse complement strand
CGCGTATTGTCTCAGCCGACGTACCCTTCAGTTGGGTAGCCGTCGACTTGGTCTACAGTGGCGTCGACATCGAGATGGCCCTACGACGCTGGTCCAAGGGATACGTGCTCGCCGTTAGCGCAGACCATCATTTCGCTTTCCGAAATCGCCTTTTTCCGGAAGGAGGAACGGCCGAAGATATCGCACGGAACCTCGATCTCTCCGTTTGGTGGAGCTTCCCCCCAGGAGAGGCGCTCCAGGCCTCTAAATCATGGGCTTACTGCCCGTTCACTGACACGGACGTCGCGCAGTTCGATAAAACCCGCTCAGGCCTCTGGACCGCTGGGCTCTTGATCCGACGCGATGCGAACCAGGCTCTCAGCTACTTTTCAACATGGTCTCCAGTGGGAACCGAGATCGAAACCTTTGTCGCAGTGCACCAATGCTGCAGGATTGTCGAGGAAGGCCTACGCACGGCGAAGAACGAGCTGGGTCTCGACCATAACGAAACCCGTTCTTGGCACGGATGGCATCGCCACGTCTCGCTCGTCATGCTTGCATTCGCGATGGTGTCGACCGTTCGCCACAAGGCGAGCCTCGACCCCTCGGGAGCGGTTGGAAGGCTCATGGAAACGAGCCGCCGCTTCGAACGCTTACCGAGGCCTCCCAGGAAACCGAAGCCGGGATCGCTCGGCGCCGCGGCGGCCGTGCCATGGCAAGATCAATCCCGCGAACGTAGCCGCAAGCCCTTGCCGGTCAAAACGCATAGTAGCGTGAGGTTTCCATCATGAATTTGTCCGTGAAACGAGATCCACCCCACTTCCGAGATAGGGCCGACCAGGCCGCCGGATTCGCTTGGATTGGGAGAAATGATGGTCATGCGACAAAATGCCATCATCGGTGACTGTATGTGGATCGAGACATCCGACCCTGAGCAAGGGCGTCGCGCGAAGCTCTGAGAGGGTACGGGTTTCGGGTTGGAGCGAGTTTCAGTTGTCTTTGGGGAGAACGCCGTTTGGAAGCCGGGATTCCAGTGAAACAGTCCAGGAAGTTGCAGAACTTGCACCATGCCCAGGCAATGTTGAGACAAATTCGTCAGACGGCGCAGGCAGATGGTGAGAGCCTCCTGACCTATTTGGTCGAGATGGCTTACCTAGAAGCCAGCGATCGAATTCGGGCAATTTGGCATGCTACCCGGGCGGATTCCGGGGGCGGGCGCACTGGCGAAGACAATGGCCCACCGATCTAGGCCCTCCCCTTACTTGGACAAGCACGTAATCTTCGTTGAGAGGTTAGGCTCGATCCTCAATCGGCCGGTACCCGAGGTAAACGAGATGCAATCCCTTCGATGGCTGCAATGAGACCTAGTGGGAATGTGCAGTTTGCGCCTTTTGAGATGATGCCTTCAATCTGCACCGTGCGTTTGGACCAGCCAGAACGTCTCGAATAGGAAGGCTTACAGAAAGCAAGGAGCATGATTATGATTGACGACAATACCGAGCGCACAAGCGCAGAAGACAACAATACAGAACAGACGGGCGTGATTGAGGAGAATACTGAACACATTAACGTGGATGAGGAGATTGCCGAGGAGCCAGGCGTGGATTTACTGGCCCTTACGGCAGATATTGTCGCGGCTTACGTCCGGATGAATGCGACCCCTGTTGCCGGGCTTCCGGACTTGATCGCTAGTGTCAATTCTGCGTTGAGGGGGATTGTCGTGCTGCCGCCTGATTCAGAAGGCCCCGGGCTCGTTCCGGCAGTCAACCCCAAGCGGTACGTGTTTCCCGACTATATCATCTGCCTAGAGGACGGAAAAAAATACAAGTCCCTTAAACGGCATCTCAAAGCCCATTTCGGCCTGACACCCGAGGATTATAGAGCAAAATGGGGACTTGCCCCTGACTATCCGATGGTGGCGCCCAATTATGCCGCTCAGCGTTCTCGTCTTGCAAAGTCAGCTGGTCTCGGCCGCAGGTCAGACGTCAAAACACCAGGGTGAAGATTCAACCTCGCTGCTTGCTCGCGCCTTCTGCACTTTTTGCCACGGCAAACGCATCCTCCCCTACGGAGTGATGTTGATGGGAAAGCGGTTCAGCCATGGCGTAAAGGGCGAACAGCACGTTGGCGCACGCTTCTCATAGCCCGTTTTGCAATCGTTCTAGCGCTGATTGTGATCTCGTCTGCCGCCTTATGTCGCGGCCGACGACCGACCGGGCTGCCCGCTCGAACTCCTATGGACGTCATCGAGCGAGCCCCACGGGGCGCAAGGCAGGTTATGACGTTATGACTTAATGGAAACGTCGACGACCGGGGCGAGCGTATTTGTCGCTTGCCGGTCAAGGAATATTACCTGGCCATGCGTGCAAAAACCCTGGGCTTCTCCTCCTAATGGGAAGCATGAGGGCCGGTTGGCAACGGCCAAAGTATGAAGAAGCCTAGAACGTCCCTTCACGGATGTAGCCGCGAAATCGTGCTGTTGTAGCGATGGGCAACCTCGCCCCTCTTTCCCCGGCGGCCTTTTCGAGGGACGCGTGCCCCAAATGAGCATTGGAGACGAACAGCGTTTCTCTCTGGCAGCTAAGAACAGCATCCGATACTTTATCGTCTACATAATTGCTAGACCTACTGGACCTCGCGAGCCATTTCCAAGGAGCAAGACGAGGATGTTAGCTGTGGACAGATTTTCGAGAAGGAAATTTAGCGCCCTCGTGGCCGCTTTTGCGGTGACCTTGGTTGCTTCTTCCGCCCCTTTCGGGGCCAAGGCGGGTGACCTTGCCCCTCTGATCTAATCCGGTTTGAAGTTCGTTCTGGCCCATCGAGAGGACCAGGACATGAAGCGCAGCCGCTTCTCTGAAGAGCAGATCATCGGAATTTTGAAGGAGCATGAGGCCGGGGTCTCGGTCGCCGACCTGTGTCGGAAGCACGGCGTCAGCGATGCTTCGATCTACAACTGGAAGGCCCGCTTTGGCGGGATGGATGTCTCCGAGGCTCGGCGACTGAAGGCGCTGGAGGACGAGAACACGCGGCTGAAGCGGCTTCTGGCCGACGCCATGCTCGACAATGCCGCATTGAAGGATCTCGTGGGAAAGAAATGGTGACGCCCGCGGCCAAGCGGAAAGCTGTCGCTTACCTGAAGGAAGGCTTCGGGATGAGCGAACGGCGGGCGTGTAAAGCCATCGGCTGTTGCCGCATGACGGTTCGCTACGAGACCAGCAGGCCGGACGACCGCGAGATTCGCGAGCGGATGAAGGCGATCGCGCAGGAGCGTCGCCGGTTCGGCTACCGGCGTCTCCTCGTGATGCTGAGGCGGGAGGGCCTGGTCGTGAACCACAAGAAGCTGTTCCGGCTCTATCGGGAGGAGAAGCTCGCCGTTCGCCGACGTGGCGGCCGCAAGCGGGCGATCGGGACCAGGGCGCCGATGCTGGTGCCGCTGAGGCCCGACGAGCGCTGGTCGCTCGACTTCGTATCGGACCAGCTCACCGACGGGCGCCGCTTCCGCATCCTGGCCGTCGTCGACGACTGCACGAGAGAGTGCCTGGCACTCATCGTTGATACGTCTCTCTCGGGCATGCGAGTTGCCCGCGAACTGGACCGGCTCATCACCGAGCGCGGCCGGCCGCGGATGATCGTCAGCGACAATGGCAGCGAGTTCACCTCCAACGCCATCCTCGCCTGGGCGGATCAGAACCGCGTCGAATGGCATTACATTGCGCCCGGCAAGCCGATGCAGAATGGCTTCATCGAGAGCTTCAACGGCCGACTGCGCGATGAACTGCTCAACGAGACACTGTTTACCTCGCTGGCTCAGGCGCGCGTAGCCATCGCCCTGTGGCGCGCCGACTACAACACCGCGCGGCCGCACTCCCAAATCGCCTGGCAGACACCGGCCGAGTTCGCCATCACCTTCAATCCGCGACGGTCGCTCGCGCTGCGCTATGCCAAAGGCTCCGCGCCAGCGACTGTCGCTTCACCCGCCCAGCAGGGCACAACCCAGGCCGGAAACGAACTCAAAACTGGATAGAAACTGGGGGCAACGTCAAGGCGGCAGCACCGGCAATAAGGAAATTTTGACACCCGTGATCAGGGAGTATTCATCGCCGATAGGAGGTGAGCCCATCCGGGACGCGAGGGAGCACGCAGATGGTTACGAACCGACTTGGTCGGAAGCTCGAACAGTCACCACAAGCTTGCAACAAATCCTTGAAATCAATTCACAGACTCTTTGTGACCGAAAATAGCTGAGAATGGTACGATCCTAACACAACTCCGCGGCCAAGCACGAATGAAACTAGACGGCCGTTTTGTCCGGACGCGCCGCACAGCATGCAACGAAAGGTCTACACCAATGGCAATAAGAGCGCTCATTCTCATTGAACTACGAGCGCGTATTGGTTTGCTATACGTCCAATCAGCCCTGCGTCTTGGTCTACATCCAATTGTGCTGGCGGCGGACCCAGCTCAGTACGACTATCTTGCGGCAGAAGGAATTGAGTCAGTGCTTGTCGATACAAACGATCTCGATGCGCTGATCCGCGAATGTTCTCACCTGCAAGCGACCTATGACATTGCTGGCATTACGAGTGTCGGGGATTTGTTCTATGCGACAGTTGGCAAGCTCTGCCGCTATTTCGATCTACCGGGCCCTAACGCCGGATCGATTGAACGATGCTGCGACAAATTTACTCAACGTCAACTGCTCGCGGAGGCCGGCGTTCCCGTGCCTGATTATCGCATGGCCGCAAATATTATGGAAGTAGAAAGCGCCGCTGTAGACATCGGACTGCCAGTTGTTATTAAGCCTGCAGTAGGCACTGGAAGTAGCGGTGTACGATTGTGTTATGACATTAGTGAAGTCGTCGCACATACGACACATTTATTGGGCGGAAAGCATATCGGGCGGCCTTCGCCAAGTATATTGGTCGAAGAATTTGCCCAAGGTCCATATTATTGCACTCATATAATGGGGAGTCATGTCATCGGGATTGAAGCCGCCGAGTTACATCCGCCACCGCATTTCGTCTTTCATGAGTGCACCTTTCCGGCTGTCCTGACTGATGAGGAGCACAAACGTATCGCCGATGTTTCCTTGAGCTGTTTGCAGGCTCTTGGCCTTGGCTGGGGGCCAACGGACATTGAATTGCGCTGGACTAAGCGGGGGCCAGTCGTCATTGAAGTCAATCCGCGTCTTGCAAGTACGCCCGATCCTCAATTGGTTAAGCTGGCTTACGGGATCGATCTTGTCACCGAGCACATCAAATTTGTTATCGGCGAGGAATGGAATTTGCGCAGAAGGCATTTGCACACTGCTGCGGCGCGGATCCTAGTTCCTGATCGTGATGGCATCCTCGATGGGATCGATGGGGAAAGTCGGGCAGCCGCTTTAACCGGCGTTGCCGAGGTGAAATTTTATGTCAAGCCTAAGACGCCAATCATCAGGAAAGGCGATGGCGGAGATTGGATAGGACATATTATCGCCACTTCACCCAGTCTTCCTGAGACCAAAGCCGCGCTTCAGCGCGCCGTCGAATTAATCAGTTGGTCGATCACGCCATTTCCGGCCCTTGGCGAATAGAAACGATCTGCGCCTTGACTTCTAGATCAGCGCAGGTGCGTTTCGTCTCAGCCCGAGAGCCGCCGCAACGTCGATGACTTCGCGCGTGAGGCGTCCGCCCCGACGGTCACTTCGCGAGCCAGCAGGCCGACAGGTGCTGTGGTCCAACCTCGATTGCGATTGATGGCGGCTCCTCTGCTTTGCAGCGGTCGAAGGCCAGTGGGCAACGAGTATGGAACCGACAGCCTTTTGGCACACGGGCGGCGCTTGGAACCTCGCCCTGCAACTCCGGCAGCTCGGCGCGACCTGGGTTGCTGCCAATCTGTGGTGTGGCGTTACGCAAGGCCACGGTATAGGGATGGCGGGGATTGAATGTGATCTCGTCTGCGCTACCGATCTCGACCAATTTCCCAAGATACAAGACCGCAATCCTGTCGGCTATTAACCAGGCGAGCGGCAAGTCATGCGTGATGAACAGCAGCGCCACATTGTACTTGTCACGCAAGTCAACAAGGACCTGCAGGATCTGGGCGCGTATTGAAACGTCGAGCATCGATACGGGCTCGTCAGCAACGATGAGATCCGGTCTCGCGGCAAGCGCTCCGGCAATCACCACACGCTGGCGCTGGCCGCCGGACAGTTCGTGGGGGAAGCGGGACAAAAAATCACTGGGAGGATTGAGTCCGGCGGACGCAAGCGCTTCACTGACCCGCTCGACGAGCTGTTCCCCATTCTTGACCAGCCTCAGGGAACGCAGCGGCTCCGCGACGATATCGAACACGGTGTGTCGCGGGTTAAGCACCTGATAGGCGTCCTGGAAGATCATTTGCACGCGATGACGATACGGACGCAAAGCCGACAGGCCTTGAACTGACGTCATGTCGCGGCCCTCGAACAGCAATCTGCCGGCTGTCGGTTGGGCAAGCTTGCTGATCACACGTCCCACAGTGGTCTTGCCGCTTCCCGATTCCCCGACTAGGGCGACGATCTCACCCCGTCGGATGTTAAGGTCGATCCCGTCCACCGCACGCACCGCTCCGGCAGGGCGGCCCAGCACACGGTCGAACAGCCCGCTCTGGATAGGAAAATGGACCTGCAGGCTCTCGAGACGCAGGATTTCGGCGATATCAGGCATGAGCTGCGACCTTGTCTTCTTGCGAGGACCGGTGAAGATGACAAGCAACACGGCCCCGCCCGAACGTATCGAGGCTGGGAACCACGGTCGCGCAAATCCCCATAGCCGACGGGCAACGCGGATGAAAGGCGCAGCCTGAGGGTCGATTCACTAGGTTGGGGGGATCACCCGGTATCGGCCGGATCATCCTTTTGCCGGTTGCCGGGTTCGGGATCGAATCGATCAGCAGTCTGGTGTACGGGTGCTTAGGTCTGGCGAAGATCTCGGCGACAGTGCCGTCCTCGACGATTCGGCCGGAATACATGATCATGACGCGATCACAACATTCAGCCACCGCAGAAAGGTCGTGGGTGATCAAAATGAGGGCAAGCCTAAGCCTCGATCGCAACTCACCCAGCAGCTTAAGGATCTGAGCTTGGGTGATAACGTCAAGCGCTGTAGTAGGCTCATCGCCGATGACGATCGAGGGGCGACATGCGAGCGCCATGGCAATCATCACCCTTTGACGCATGCCGCCCGACAATTCGTGAGGATAGGCAGTCCCCCGATCCGGCGGAATGCCGACGAGCTCGAGCAGCTCTCTTGCCCGCGCGGTCGCTTCGCGACGCGACATACCGAGCTTCAACATGCATGGCTCGGCGATCTGCTTGATGATGCGGTGAACGGGATTGAGCGCATTCATCGCACCCTGGAAGACTACGGATGTTTCGCTCCAGCGATGCGGCCTCATGGCGGCATCGTTATCAATCGGCAGTCGCTCGCCGCGATAGCGAACCTCGCCTTCGCTGACGCGCGCGTTGGGTGATAGCAGACCCGCGATGGCCATGGTGGTCGTGGTCTTCCCGCTGCCGGATTCTCCGACGAGGCCGACAGCCTCTCCGGCCCGGAGCGTGAAGCTTACGTTGTCAATCGCACGGGATGAAACGCCCCTGAGCCCATAGTCAACAGAGAGCCCGTCGACTTCCAGAAGCCGAGCCTTTTGCTGGCAGGAGTTTGTCATGGGATAATCCTCCGCCGTGGATTAAACGTGTCGTCGAGAGCATTGCCAGCCAGGACAAAGCTCAGGGAAACCGTGAGGACGCATACGCCGGGTGCACCGAGATACCACCAAGCTCCAGCACTGGCCGCGCCGGCGCGCTGAGCCTGCGAAAGCAAAGTGCCCCATGAAGGCTGCAGCGGATCGCCAAGCCCGAGGAACGAAAGCGACGTCTCGACATAGATTGCGCCGGCGACGACCAGAGCCCCGTTTGCCGCGATTTGCGGCACGAGATTGGGGAGGATGTGGCGCACCATGATCTTGAAATTGCTGCTGCCCACTACGCGTGCTCGATCAATAAATGTTCGCTCCTTAAGCGACAGTGTCTGGCTGCGAACGACACGAGCTACGAACGCCCAGCTTGTCATGCCGATAACAACAATGATCACGAACAGAGAAGGACGAAAGCCGAGGATTTCTCTACCGCGCCCCATCACCTCAAGGACCACCGGTGTGATGACCAACGCCAGCACGAAGGACGGCAAGACAAAAAAGAAATCCGTCAAGCGCATCAGCCAGACGTCAACCCAGCCACCATAGTAACCCGAGGTTATGCCAACCGCAGTGCCGACCACGAGGCTGATAACGGTCGCTAGCAGCGCGATCGTAAGCGATATCCGGGCACCGTGGACGACCAGATTGAGCACGTCCCGCCCTACCTCATCGGTCCCCAGCAGATGCTGGCCTGAAGGCGGCGCGAGGAAATCACCGGTCGCATTGATTGCAGTCTGAAGCGGCCCCACCAGAATATTGGGGGCTGCTGCCACAGCAACAAATAATGCCAGGCATACAAAGCCAACCTGAGCGCCGCCGTAGCTGAAAAATTGCCGCAGAAAGCTTTTTATCGCTCGTGCCCGACCTGGGAGAGGAGATTGAACAATGCTCATTACCGAACTCTTGGATCGAGGAGGCCATAGGCAAGGTCTGCAATGAGGTTGGCGACAACAATCGAGGCCCCAAGCAACAGGAAGATGCCCTGAAGGACGGGGTAGTCCCGTGCGTTGAGTGCTTCCACCGTCAGCCCCCCGATGCCCGGCCAGGCGAATACGGCTTCGACGGTGATGGCACCGGCGACCACGTAGCCGAGATTGAGGGTAACCAGGGTCACGACTGGTAGCATTGCATTGCGAAATGCATGGCTTATCAGCATCTGGCTGTTCGTCAGCCCCTTAGCCCGTGCGGTTACCATATAGTCTTCGGTGACTACGTCACTCATCGCCGCACGTGCGACCACAACGTATTGGCCGATGAGCCCAAGCGCCACGGCGGACACCGGAAGCGTCAGATGCCGCAGGTAATCCAGAAACGAACCAAGAGACCCCGTTATCGCGCCCGGCGAGTATGCGCCGTAGCCTGGAAACCATCCCAGTACCGTACTGAAGATTACCACCAAGAGCATGCCAAGCCAGAACGAGGGCGTTGAGTAGAGCGCCAGGGAGGTTCCGGTGGCGATATGGTCAACGGCCCCCCCTCTGCGCCAACCCGCATATAGGCCGAGTATGACCCCGCCTAAGATGGCGATGAATTGAGCTAGGCCGACAAGGGCGATGGTGGCCGGCAAGCGCTCTAAAATCAGGTCAGCCACCTGCCTGCCCCTGAACTTGAAACTGTAGCCGAAGTCGCCACTCAGAGTTGCCGACAAGTAGTCGACCACTTGGTCCGGAAACAGCGGCCGGTCAAGGCCCCAGTTCTGGCGCTGCGCGTCCATCTGCTCGGGTGTCACGCTGACGCGAGCCCCGCCGAGCAGAAGCCTGGCGGGGTCGCCCGGAATGATCCTGAACAAGATGAAGTTCAGGATCGCTACCGTCATAAGCGTCACGACCGCCCTGAGGAGGATTCGCCCGATGCGTCGGCTCATCGTTTGGATTTCCACAAAGACAATTTAGACGGGCTTCAGGCGGTCGAGCGGAAAGTAGCTCCACATCGACGTGATATCCTGGGTTCCCCAACCCTCGAAGCAATCCTTACGACGGGCGTCGAGCACAAAAGGGTAGCACAAAATGATGCAGGGCGCTTCTTTGTATATGAGGCGCGCCGCATGATCGACCAGCTCTTTACTCTTTTCTAGGTCGACGGTGCGATCGACATCCAACACGAGTTCGTCGAAGGAGTCGTTTGTCCAGTATGATCTGTTGCCCGTGCCTCTCTGCTTGCTGCTGCCCAGGGCGAGCACGTCATGAGCTGTAGGAGACAGCCAGCTCCCGGTGATCAGCAGATCCCAGCCTCCGCCGCCATTTTCCGGGGCTGCTCCGCGGGCTGACAGCGCACCGGAATCGAGCTGGGTCACGGTTACGGGAATACCAATTTGTTCTAACCAACCAGCCACGAGTTGCACGGCCGCAATGGGCATCTCAAGCATGCCCGAAAGCGTTCCTGTGATCAGGTCGAGTTGGAAGCTCTTTCCCTCTTTGTCCTCTCTAATCCCATCGCCGTTTATATCCCGATAGCCTGCGGCATCGAGTCGACGACCCGCCTCGGCCAGATCGAAATGGCGCCTGATATCACTCAGTTCCGAGTAGTAATCGACCGTCACCGGCATTGCCAGTCCGACGCCAGGGTCGGCGTGGCCGCGGAACGCTTTATCGACGATGGTCTTTTGGTCGATCGCGTAGCCGATGGAATCGCGAAATGCCGGGTCTTGGAGCGCCTTTGTACTGCCTGCTCCTTTGCCGGAGAGCGTGTTGAAGGCTAAATAATTGCGCTGCTCGGTGCGCTGTTGACCAACTTTCATGTCGGGGTCATTCGAGAGGTCGGCCCACTGGGCTGCCGTCAGGCTGACACCGTAATCGAGGCTACCGCTCTTCAGAGCCTGAGCAATGGGATCGGCCGTATCGAAGAAGCTAAAGATCATCCCCGAAGTAACCGGCCGTCCTGTGCGGAAGTGCTCGTTCGGCACGTAGCGAGCAAACTGGCTCTGCTTAAACTCCGCAAGGATCATGGGCCCAGTGCCGACGAGTGGTGGATCATTGCGGAAGGTGCCGCGCGCATCCGCGTAGCTGATGTCCTTCCAGATGTGCTCGGGAACAATCCTCGTGAAGTTGTCATCGATCGGCCAGCGGCTGGGAGCCTTGGTTACGATCTGCAATGTCTCGTCGTCAATGGCCGTGACGGATTCAACTTGCTCCAGGCCGGAAGTGCTGTTCTGGCCAACGTTCAGTTCGTCGGGCTTGCCTATAGAGCCATACAGATAGTTGTAGGTGAACGCGGCGTCTCTGGCCGTGGCCGGCTGGCCATCCGACCACCTCATGCCTGGCCAGATCTTGAAGGTCCACGTGACGTTGTCATCGGCAACGGACCACTGTTTGGCGAATCCCTTTCGCTCGGGGTGGCGCTGGGCATCGACGCCGACCAGGCAGTCATAGGTAAACTGAAGGGGCCAGAACGAAGCCCAAGTCGCAAAGGGGTTCATCGAATCCGGGGCGACGATTGTGGCGATGCGTACGATGTGATCGTCGCAAGACGAGGCAAACGCCCGAGAGTGCATGAACCAGGGCACCGCCGATCCCAACAGCATCGCCTTTACGACCGCGCGGCGACTAAGTGGCAACTCTGTCATCCGTATTCCCTCCGAGCTCCGGGTTTCGTTGTCGCTGAAATTCCAGCCCGGCCCTGTGACCAAGCCAAGCGCCATTAACTCATAATTCGGCGCAGTCCCTGACACGGTGTTTCGCCCACCAGCCACGCAAACACGTGCGGCATGATTTGGCTGAGGGTATGCCCAAGGTTGGGGAACAGCTCCAAACCAGCATTCGGGATCTGACTCTGCAGCCACTCGGAGTGACGCGGCGGTACCATAATATCTGCGAGACCGTGGAAGAACCGAGCAGACACTCCTATCGATCCAAGATCGAAGCCCCATGGTGAAGCAAACGATTGGAAGTCATCAATGTAAGCGTCCTCCTGTGAGAACAGTGGTTCCTTTATGTTGAGATGTTGTTCAATCCTGTCTTTCAGGGGGGCCATGACCTCACGCATAAAGCGGCTCACGTGAATGTCATTCTGCGAAAACCATTCTTTTTCAACGTCAGGCATGTCCATGGTGACGATGTAACGTCTGTAGAATTCGCGTAAGGCGTCTGGATCGGACCTCGCGGCTAGCATCTCCTGACGTGCGAGAAGGATCTGCCCGTCCATGTAGTCAAATCCTTGACCGAAGTTCGGCCCTATTCCGCCACAGGATGCCACTCGCGAAATTCGGTCGGGCAACAATGCAGCGGCAGCCAGCGCATGCGGTCCACCACCAGAGACGCCATACACAGCCGCAACGTTAAGCGATAGACGGTCGAGGACAGCCTCTATGATCGGCGCGATATCCCTTACTTTGCGCCCGGGCTTGGGTGTCGAGCATCCATATCCTTGCCGATCAAAAGTGACTAGGCGACAGAAGACTGGGCCCGTAGCCACGTATTTGAGAACCTCATTCACTCCGCTGCTGGGCGTCCCATGGATTCCAATAACTACAGGAACATCAGGCGGCCCAACCTCATACACGCGGACGGACTCATGTTCGGACATTCGAACGGTGAAGGCACGTGGGGTCAGGTACTTGTCAACCGCCGACGATTGACTGCTCGCTCCTGTTAACGGCGAGGCCACGGGGGCGTGCTGCAGAATACTATGCCGCGAACCGTCTTTTGGTGCGGTCATCGATCCTCCTCCCGATTGCGCCGAGTTTGTCCGGCTTAGCTAATTTTTACCAGACGCAGCTGAATCATTTCAAATATTACATTTTCGCGAAGAGATTTCAGTTTTGATATGAATGGGATGGGCTATCAGGATCAGGCAGTTGTTGACCTGATAGTCTGATGATAGGCAACCCGTCCCATTTGTCGGCACTTCCGGCCCCGAGCGGGCTCTTGCCGGGCCGCTCAGAAGCATTGCCGCTGACGGGCGGCGGCGGCGTGGACGCTCGACACCCACTGGCATCCCGGGCGATCGGCTGGCGGTATGATCGCCGGGACGAGCCGCGCCTCTGGCAGGCGGGCACTGTCGAGTTCGGCCACCTTGTCGAAGACGAGAATGGTGGCGTCCCGGACGGCGATCGGAATCCTTCTCAGGCTGTCGCCGACCTTCACGAAGCCGACCGACCGGAGCCGTGACAATGTCCTCGCCGCTGCGGCGCGTAGCGCACCGACAGGGAATGCTGACGTCATGTGTCGATGAGCTGCCGCCGCTACACGGGCGAACACGCGAGCGGCTTCATTCACGCCGAGCATCACCACGATGGACACGACCCGATGAAGCGGCAGGTAACGTCATACGACAAGTCGTGTCGGGTTTGTCGAGTCAGTGACACGGGGCTTGCTACTCCATGTCTTACTATTCCGGCTAGATAGCCGAAGAACCATCACAAAGCTATTCGCTCGGCTCGATATTAGTTGGCACGGGTTTTGAAACCCTTTGGTGCGAGGCGCCCGAGAGCCGCCGGACGCCTCCCTGTTATGGGGCTCAACTGCGATGGGTGGAACGACGGAGTAATTAAAGTGCAGGTCTGCGTCAGATCGCATTACCGCGAGCTCTATCGTTTTCCGCTGCATGCAACAGAATTGCTGACCGCTGGGCAACTCGCCACAGGAGCTTCGGTGGAGTCTTCCCTAGAAAGCCCGAGACATTATCGGCTGCGTTGGCGGGTTGCACCGGGGGTGCAGCTACAGCGTGCAATTACCGGATCGGTGACCACGGGATTGCGGCTCGCGATGTGCAGTGTATTCAGCAATCTATTTCGACCGATTTAGAGGAGCGCTAAAAATGCATGACGATTTCATCTACGGTGACGATTGGGCTTCGGTGTACGAAAAAATCACGAACATGCGAGGTAAGATAGCTGAGGCAGATGAGACGGTTGCCTTTCTTGAGCGGCGCTGTAACCGAGGTAATGCGCTTGAACTAGGTATAGGTAACGGACGCGTGGCAGTTCCGTTGAGTGCCCGAGGGATCTGCGTTGAAGGCATCGATAACTCCGGTAGCATGTTGAGGCTGCTTGCCAGCCGTAGCAATACGGTCAAGGCTTGGCGCGGAGACATTATCAATTTCACGCTAACAAGCTGCTACAATACTGTATATTGCATCTATAATACGTTTATGCAGCTCTTCACACGCGAAGCGCAAATTGCTTGCCTCCGATCGGCTGCATCGGTCTTAGCCGAGGATGGGTTTTTGGTCATAGAGATCGATGTTCCGGCCTTGGACGGTTTCGTTAACGGGCAGAAAACCACGACTTTGCACGTCGATCATGAAAACACATTTCTCCGTGCAGACGTCCACGATTCATTGAAACAGACTCTGGTTACATCATTCCTCTTGTTTTCTGAAACATCGGTGCGGCGTTTGGCCCAACCGGTTCGATATGTGTACCATCAGGAACTGGATACGATGGCTGAGTGCGTGGGCCTGGAGCTGGCGGATCGTTGGGGAGATTGGGTGGGAGGTGCGTTCACCCAAGCGTCGACACGTCATATCTCTGTCTATCGCCGAGCTAGCTTGTAGTCCCGAACTTTGCCAGCGGTCACGATGCTTCACCGGCAGCGGTCGCACATTGGAATCAAGAGACGTTGTATGCTGGGCGAGGAGCTTTCGCGAGGCTCGCAGCAAGGGTAGTAGGCGTCGCCGACACCTCCGCCGGATTGAGTCCGGCCCGGCGCCCGCAAGGGCAGCGACATCGTGCGATGTTGCCGGAAATGTTAATTTGGGAGTTGTGTGCCAGCCGCTTGTCGATTGGTAGCACAGTATACGGTGCGGCCTGGCGGCAGATTCCATGAACGAAGCTGCATGGCCGACGTGCCGGCACACCGTAAGCTCGGTGGAGGTGTAGTGGCAGCATGAAGCCCACATCGGCTATCGACGGGTCACACGGCTGCTCCTGGGTGATCAGTGCTACAAGAGAGACTACCTGTTCGTTGTCATTGCCCCGAAGCGGTGCGGCAGATTGCTATCGCATCAGGCGGATGCCGATGGATTTCTCGAAACGCCCGAGAATGGCATTGGCTACCGTATTAGCCTCTGCGAAGGATCCGGCTCGCACGTGGAACCAACCGAGAGTTTCGCGGCGTTGGACGCGGATTCCCGGATCGAGGCGGTGCGGATCGAACTCGATCAGCTGATCGCCATATTGCTCCAGCCACGAGACATCGATATGGCTGGCCAGTGCGGCGTCGCGATCGGGCATGATGTTTCGGGCCGAGACGTAGCCGGCGTGGTTCGGTAAGCCTTCGCGGATTGGGAGTCCAAGATGGATATCCAGCAGTCGTTCCTGGATCATTTCACCGGTTAGGTGTTGATATACATGGGGCATGACACCCCCCATCAGCCGCGAATTCATCTCGACCAGAGCAGGACCTTGCGTCGTCGCAATCATCTCGGCGTGAAAAATACCCAAGTCGAGGCCCAGCGCCTGGGCGACCGCTTCCGCGTATCGGAAGCAGGCCTCGACCTGATCAGGTGTCAAATTGGCGGGCATCGATGCGCCGATCTCGACACATTCATCTTCGGAAGCGCGGGTATGGTCAGACATCATGAAGCGATAGAATCGTCCGTCCCGTACACCTATCTCGGCGGAAACAAGAGGACCGCTAAGATACTCCTCGACGAGGATTCCTTTGCGAAATTGAGCCTGAAGCTGGTTGGGCAAAGCATCGATACCAGATAGAAGTTTCTGGCCCGCAAGTTCGGCCTCCGGCGGCGTAGAGGCCACCGTGGCAAGCAAGCTATCGAAGCCGGTTTGCGGCTTTACCACCACCGGGGTGCCGATGGCTTCCGCCGCAGCGCGCGCCTCTTGAGGCGTGGTAACCGGGCGGAATCTCGGGCAGTGCAAGCCGGCGCGTAGGATCACCTCGCGTGCGCGTGTTTTATCGCGTGCGACCGTTACGGCAGATGCGCTGGTAAATGGAATCCCCAGTCGCCCACAGACCCGGGCTGCGACATCAACACAGGGCTCCAATTCGCAGATAACGGCATCGATCGGCGCCAGTGCTGCGAGCTGTTGAACGGCATGCAAAACCTTCCTATCCACGGTGGAGTCTGGAATGGAGATGATCGTATCGAGGGTCGAAAATATTCGCTTTACGCGCTCGGTCTCGACATAGTGCTGATAGCCAGATCTAATAAGGGAGACCCGCAATCCCCTTTGCTTGGCGAGACGCATGGTCTCGATGCCGGGCGAATTAGTGTCGATGAAAACAATGTGCTGGCTCATGACGCCTCCTTCTCAACCGACACGCATTGCGAGATCAGGCTGTATGAAGTCGAAGCGGATTGTCGCGCTCGCTTGCCGGCCAATTCCATCTATGGTGTTCTCGATGACTTCGACGAGATTTTCGAGCACGTCAAAGCGTTTTCGCCTCTCCCGGCGGCGATCGAATTTCCCCAGCAGCAGCAAAGCGCAAGTCTTGTCAGGTTTGGCGCAAAAAACCAGGGCGCCACGGTTCGCGAATTCCTGCACCAGGAATGCATCATCAGAGGCGATGCCAGAAAGTAACTCATAGGCCTGACACAGCTTTGGCCGAATTGTGGCATAATCCTCTGGTGTTTCGATCCCGCCAGAAAGGGATAGATAAGGCAACTTTGTCGAGGTCCGCAGCCATACTTCAGTTCCGTCTGCTCTAAGAAACATTGCGATTCCCTTAATATTTAGGACTCATTAGGCTGTCGACATGGTGATATACTCAGCCGTCGTTGCGATTGCTCTGCAACAACGCCTCCAGCCTAGCCACCAGTAAAGAAGGACCGGATCGGCTCGACACCCTCGCCCGCGAAACACCGGGCCAAGCGACTGGCCGGGGTGAGTTGCGAGCGGCGCGGTCGACAGCTCGCTCAGAGCCAACGAACCCCAAGCATTTCTTACCTTTGCAGCCGACTCTGAGCGCGTGCCACGGTCAAGGTGTTGCACCGAAATTCCTCGTGGTGCGAGCTGCAGGACCGTATCCTGCGCCTGTGACTTCAGGATCGGGAGGCTAGAGTCGGTCTTGGGTTCACAATCGACGAATAGAATCTGCTGCCCAAGCTCGACAGGCGCGGCGAACGTGCTTTGCGAAGTGGAGGACTTACCGATGCCTCCGTCGCTGTGGGCGATCTGATGCAGACCTGACATGTAGCTTACTTCTCCCGTTGTCGCTGTTGCCCGAGACATAGATGCCGGTCGGAAGTTCTCGCGGCCCCAAACAAGGAGTGTCAAAACTCGTGCCACTTTGGCTGAGCAGAGCCATAGAAAATCTTTGTGATTTCTTTCAGCTGTTTAGCCCGGCGCAAAGAAATGACGGCAGAAGAGTTTCGTGTAGCGGACCCGACAAGGGCGACACAAGATCTTTAGATGACCACGCGGAGCGCTGGGCCTGGCCGAGTCTTTGGCGCCAAGGCTGGAAACCGAACGAGCAAGGGATCGAGATCCGGCGAGAAGATCACGGGAGCATTGATGACACGCTTGATGCCCGCGGTTTGCGGGCATCAAG
>NZ_RZSG01000549.1:0-4081 GCF_003997725.1 Mesorhizobium sp. M4A.F.Ca.ET.050.02.1.1 | reverse complement strand
CAAGCCGGATCGTCTCGTCGGCGCCGTGCGGGCCCTTGCGGGGCACATAGCCGCCTTTGACGCTGTAGAAGGCGCCTTCATGGTCGAACGGCCTGTCGTTCGACCACAGGCGCTTCAAAAGCACCAGATATTCGTCAATACGCTGCCACACCACGGTGTGCCCGACCGGGCGCGCCTCGGCATCCTCATCGCTGAGCGGCTCGCTCAGCATCCTGAGCGACAGCCGGCCGCCGCTCCTGGCGTCGAGCGCGGCAAGCTGCCTGGCCGCCACCGTCGGCTCGACCACGCCAGCCCAGTGGGTCAGCACCACCTCCAGCGACGCGGTGCGCTTCAGCGCCTGCGCGGCTATGTCCATATTGGTGAGCAGGCCGGCCGGATCGTCGACGACGATCTTCTGAAAGCCGACATCCTCGATCAGCGACAGTTTCGTCGCGGTCTCGGCGAAATCGTAGAAGAAGCTGCCATAGGCAGACTTACCCGGAACATGCGTGAACTCGATTGGCATTGCCATCTCCTTCATCACGTTTGGAATCGCATATCAAAACCACAGGGCGCGCGAAAACGCGCCGCCGACGCGGCTCACTCAACTCCGGTTGCCTGAAAGCGTTAGGCCGCCACCCCGTGGTTCCCGCGCCTCAGGGAATGAGGCCCAGAACGACTGCCCCGGTGAACACGAACGCAAGGGTGAAAACGAGATAGGCGAAGGCCCCGCCATAGGCCGGCCGCCAGCTCTGGCCGACGGTTTGGCCCCTGCGGTCTGTCTGGGTGTTTTGGTAATAGGACATGTCGGCCTCCGTCTCACCCTTAATCTATAAAGTTAGTAGACTTTGTCGATTGCTATTTTTCCGCGATCCGAAGAACGAATTTCTCATATCGCGCTGGACATTGGTTTGGCTTGCTGCGTCTGCCCTATGCAGGGGAAACGGCTGCGGAGATGATGACGCCGCCCCGGATTTCGGCGGTCGCGCTGGAGTCGGCGATGCGGCCAGCGAGCTTGGCCATCCGACACGCGCGGGTTAGCATCGTTGCCGGTTCACGCGTGAAGCATCAACAGACGGAGAAATCAATGGGCGGAAGGCTGGCGGGCAAGGTCGCGATCATATCGGGCGGCGCGACGGGCATGGGTGGAGCGGCCTCGGAGCTCTTCGCGGCGGAAGGCGCCAAGGTGGCGATCGTCGACCGCAACGGCGAGGCAGCGGCCGCGACCGCGGCGGCGATCCGCGCCCGCGGCCATGTCGCCGAGCATTTCGTCGCCGATGTTTCCGACGAGGCGCAGGTCGAAGCCGCGGTGAAGGCTGCGACGGCCAAGCTTGGCCCGGTCACCGTGCTGTTCAATCACGCCGGCACCATCGTCATAAAGCCGTTCCTGGAGACGACGCTCACGGAATGGGACTGGCTGCATGCCGTCAACGTGCGCTCGATGTTCCTGATGACGCGCGCGGTGCTGCCTAGCATGATCGCGGCCGGCGGCGGCTCGATCGTCTGCACCTCGTCGATCTCGGCGGTGGCGGCGACGCCGAACGAGGTGCTCTACGACACCACCAAGGGCGCCTGCCACATGTTCGCCCGCGCCATCGCGGTCGAATTCCGCGACCGCAACATTCGCTGCAACGCCGTCTGTCCCGGCTTCATCCGCACCCCGCACGGGCTGCGCGAGGTGGCCGACCTGGGGAAACTCGGCGTCGACGTCTCCGACGCGGCACTCGCCGCCCAGCAGGGCCGCATCGGCGAGCCGGAAGAAGTGGCGAAGGCCGCATTGTTCCTGGCCAGTGACGAATCCAGCTTCGTCAACGGCGCGCATCTCTTCGTCGACAACGCCTTTACGGCGATGTGAAGCGTCCCAGGCTTGGCGCTCTTCCTCTCCCCCCGTCGATCGGGGGAGAGGAAAGGGCGCCAAGTCCTCTACCGCTCTTCCCTCCGAAACGGCTTCAGCAGCGCCGAGGGCGCGACCGCATTGCGCGACATGAAGGCCATGGCGACGATCGTGAAGATGAAGGGCAGCATCAGGAAGGCTTCGTAGGGGATGTGGCCGAGCCCACTTGCCTGCATCCTGAGCTGCAGCGCATCGACGAAGGCGAACAGCAGCGCCGCGCCCGCCGAGCGCCACGGGTCCCAACGGCCGAACACGACCAGCGCGATCGCCACCCAGCCGCGCCCGGACACCACGCCGAAGGTGAAGGCGTTGAACTGCGCCATGGTGAGAAACGCGCCGGCGAGCCCCATCAACGCGCCGCCGAGGATCACCGCCTGGAAGCGCGTGCCAATCACGCTGACCCCGGCCGAGTCGGCGGCGCGCGGGTTTTCGCCTACCATCCGCACCGAAAGCCCCCATGGCGTGCGGTAGAGCACGATGGCGGCGAGCGGAACGGCGATGATCGCGAGGTAAACCAGCGCGAACTGGTTCAACACCGCCGGTCCCAGGACCGGAATGTCGGAAAGCAGTGGGATCGGCAGCGTCTGAAAACCTTTGATGCTCGGCGGCACCGATTGCTGGCCGAAGATCAGCCGGTAGAGGAAATAGGCGAGCCCCGAGCAGAACAGCGTCACGCCGATGCCGCAGACATGCTGGCTCAGGCCGAGCGCCACCGTGAACAGCGCATGCACCGCGCCCATCAGCGCGCCGGTCGCCACGGCCACCAGCACGCCGAGCCACAGGCTGCCGCTCAGACTGGTGGCGGTGAAGCCGGCCATGGCGGAAAGCAGCATGATGCCTTCGATGCCGAGATTAAGCACGCCGGCGCGCTCGGAGAACATTTCGCCAAGCGTGGCGAAGGCAAGCGGCGTGGCGATGCGGATGATGGCGGCAAGGAAGCCGACCTGAAAGATCTGCTCGAACACCGCGCTCATTTCGCGACCCGCCGAATTCGATAGGCGGTGAACAGCAGCGCCACCAGCATGGCAAGCAGCGCCGTGCCCTGGATGACGTCGCTGAGGAAAGCCGGCACGCCGGTCGCGCGCGACATCGCCTCGGCCCCGGTCATAACCGCGGCAAGGAAGAGCGCCGCCGGCACCACGCCGAGCGGATTGAGCCTGGCCAGCATGGCGACGACAATGCCGGAATAGCCGTAGCCGGGCGAAATGTCGCTCATCACCTGGAAATGCACGCCGCCGACCTCGCCGACGCCGGCCAAGCCCGCCAGCGCGCCGGAGAGCAGTGCGGTCGAGATGAGCACGCGCTGGACGTTGATGCCGCTGTAGCGGGCCGCTTCCGGATTCTCGCCGGTGACACGGATGCGGAAGCCGAGCGTCATGCGCGCGATCAAGAACCAGCAGAGCGGCGCGGCGATCAGCGCCGCCACGACGCCGAGATGCAGCCGCGTGCCCTCAATCAGCACCGGGAAATTGGCCGAATCCTCGACCGGCGGCGAGATCGGATAGCCGCTGAAGCTATCCTTCCAGGGCCCCTCGATCAGCGCCATCAGCGCGTAATAGATGACTGAGTTGAGCAGCAGCGAGCTGACCACGTCGTCGACCTTGAACTTTACGCGCAACGTGGCGGGCACCAGCGCCACGGCGGCGCCGGCCGCGGCGCCCGCCAGCGCCATCAAAAGCATGGCGAGATAGCCCGGCATCGGGATGGCGCCGACGAAGCAGCTTGCCACAGCGCCCGCCAGCAACTGGCCCTCGGCGCCGATGTTCCAGAATTTCGCGCGGAAGGCGATCGCCACAGCAAGGCCGGTGAAGATCATCGGCGCGGCGCGCACCAGCGTCTCGGTTATGGCGTAGCTGTCGCCGAGCGAGGCCGACAGCATCACGCCATAGGCCTCGATCACGCCGGCGCAGGCGATTGCTATCAGGCCGCTGCACAACACCAGCGTCGCCGCGATCGCCAGCAGCGGCAGTGCGAGATTGAACCAAGCCGGCGTCGACGTTCGGGCTTCGAGGCGGAACATCAGGCGTGGCCCCCCGCTCGCCAGATGTCGGCGCCGCCCCTCATCCGGCTGCCGGCACCTTCTCCCCGTATAGTGACGGGGAGAAGGTGGCTGTGTCCGAACCGGATAGATAGGTAACAGAATGGACCGATTGCATAGGTGACAGTTTTCTCCCTCGCCGGAGGACCCGGCGATGGTTTGGCGAGAGA
>NZ_RZSG01000548.1:0-4092 GCF_003997725.1 Mesorhizobium sp. M4A.F.Ca.ET.050.02.1.1 | reverse complement strand
GTCCAGCATCATGCGGCCTTCGTCCGGCGCGACGACCCCGGCCATCACCTTGATCAGTGTCGACTTGCCGGCGCCGTTTTCGCCGAGAATGGCGTGGATGCTACCGGCCGTGACCGTCAGCTCGGCCTTTTCCAAGGCACGCACGCCGCCATAGCGCTTGGATATGCCTTCCATGCGAAAGAGCGGAACCGCGCCGTCCATCAGCCCTCCGAGGCAATTTCTATCGACAGATGGCAAGCAGCCGGAGCCGCGGGAGATGCCCGCCGCCCCGGCCGGTCAGACTACTTGTTTTCCTTGGTCTGGCCCATGATTTCCTGCGCGGTGAAATTGATCCCGCAGGTCGGGAAGGAATTGCCGACGAAGAAATTGTCGGACTGATCGGGGAAGTAGTCCTGGCCTTCCTTGAAGTTCGGATCCTCGACGATCGCCAGCGGCAGTTTCACCGATTGCGGCACGACGTTGCCCTCGAGCGCGGAGATCGCCGTCTTGATAGCGACCGCCACCTGGGCGGGGCCGGTGCCGGCCGACAAGCACTTCAGGCCATCGGCCGCGTGCGCCGCGCAGAACTTGCGGAAGCCGTTTTCGGTCTCGCCGCCGAACGGCACGAAAGCATGCTTTGCATCGATCATCGCCTGTACGATGCCGGTGTCGCCGCCCTGGCCGGTGATGCCGACGAACGGACCGTTGGTGGCGATGGCGTCGGCGGTGACCTTCTGCGCTGTCGGATCATCCCATTTGCCGGCGACTTCGGTGACGTCCCACTTCTTGCCCGAAGCGTCCAGGACCTCATGGATGCCATTGTGGCGATCGGTGTCGACCGAGGTGCCGGCAACACCGCGTACTTCCAGGATCTTGCCGCCATCGGGTATATGGCTGATCAGCCACTTGGCCCACAGTTCCCCGAGGCCCTTCTGGTCGACATTGACGTTGATGGCATCCTTGGTGTCGAGGATGTTGTCGAAGGCGACAAGGACGACGCCGGCTTCCTTGGCGCGCTTGATCACCGGCCCGAAGGCCGTCGGGTTCTGGGCATTGACGACGATCGCATCAAAGCCGGAATCGATGAAGTTGTTGATCGCCGAAATCTGCGCCGGCACATCCTCGCCGGTCGATACGACCTTGAATTCCTTGAGCTTTGCCGCGACGTCCTTCTGCGCGGCATAGGCCTTGGCCGTCTGGATCATCTGGATGCGCCAGGTGTTGGCGATATAGCCGTTGGCGAGCGCGATGCGGTACGGGCCCTCCTTCTTGGGGAATTTGAAGAACTGGGTATCGGCCGCCCACGGCGCGAAGCAGTCCGGCTCCGCGGCCGGTCCCTTGACGATTTCCGGCTCGGCGATAGCCGATGAGCTCAGCATAACGAATGCAGTGGCGGCAACGATGCCACCAACAAGTGACTTGATCATCGATATTCCTCCCGATTGCAGTTCTGCCTGATGCTGCGTGGTTCTGGCGCCCGTCCACACCCGGCGAAGCCCTCCAGCCTTGCCCCATGACGCCTACCAGGGTGGCGGTTTGCCACCCGATGCCCCCTCCTCCAACTCCCTCAAGGAGAAAACAAAGCTAGCATATTATACATAATAAACAAGCATGAGCTGTCGCTTATATATAATAAACAGACGCTGGCCTTGCTTTGAATTTCCGCACGAAACATTTGGTAGCGCTACCATGACGCAGTGTAAACCGGCATTTGCACAGTCGCTTCTGCGTGTTTCAACGTGCTGTGCTCTCGCGGCGCATCAGCTCGAAGCCGAGGTCGACAACGCGCTGTCGCGGCCTCTCTCCCGCGATCGCCGCCAGCGCCATGGCGACTGCCTGGCGGCCGATTTCATAGCGATGGGTGCGGATGCTGGTGACCGACGGAAACGCTGCTTGCATCATGTCGAGATCGTTGAAGCCGACGATGCCGATGGTCTTCGGAACCGCGATAGCGGCGCGATGGCATTCGAACAGGACGCCAAGCGCGATATCGTCATTGTTGCAGAATACCCCGTCGAGCGCCGGCATCTTGGCCAACGCATCGCGAAAAAGCTCACGACCGAGCGTCACGCTGGACAGCAGTGGCGTGGTCGTCACCAGCCGGGGGTCGAACAGGCCCGCCGCTTCCATGGCGGCGCGGTAGCCGGCCAGACGCCGCTGCGAACGCGGGTCCATGCGGGCGCCGATGAAGCCGATCCGCCGGTAGCCCGCCTCGACCAGGTGCTCGCTCGCTACCCGGCCGCCGTCGAAATGGGAAAACCCGACCAGCATGTCGACCGGATCGGGACCGGTCTCCATGACCTGAACCACCGGGCAGCCGGCAGTCTCCAGCAGGCGGCGCGAGGTTGGAGTCTGGTCGATGCCGGCCACGATCAACGCCGCCGGACGCTGCGGGGCAAACACCTGCAGCAGGCGCTCCTCTTCGAGGCCGGAATAGTGGGTGTTGCCGAGCTGGATGCGGAAGGGGCTGTCCGACAGGCTGTCATAGATGCCGCGCACAACTTCGGCGAAAACGTTGTTGGTGAGCGACGGCACCAACACGCCGAACACCTCGGCGCGGGCCGAGGCCAGCGCCCTTGCGTTCGGGTCGGGAACATAGCCGAGCTCGTCGACGGCGGCCTGGATCTGGCGGCGCAGGTCTTCCGAAACCCGCCCCGGTTCGCGCAGCGCCCGCGATACGGTGATGGCGCCGACGCCGGCCTTGCGCGCCACGTCGGCGATGGTCGGGCGGCCGCCGCCGCGGCGCGAGCGCGGCTTGATCACCGCCCTGCCCTCGATGCCGCGCCATCAGCCAGGCTGGGCCGCGAAACGATGGTGTTTGTCGGTATCGCCATGCCAGTCCCTCGCCGCGCCATCTGGCGTCGCGCAGCCTGCCGCCCTTGTCAAGCGACCGGCACCGTGCGGCCCGCCATCAGGCCATCGCCAGGGGACTGCGCCGGGCCTTCCACATCAAGAGGAGGATGGCCGCCAGATTCACCAGGTTCCAGGCGATGCCGTTGACGAAGGCCGCGGCATAGGAGCCGGTGAGGTCGTAGATCCAGCCCGACATCCAGCCGCCGACCGCCATGCCGAAGATGGTCGCCATCATGACGATGCCGACGCGCTGTCCAGCCTCCCTTGCCGGCATGTAATCGCGTATGATGATCGCATAACAGGGCACGATGCCGCCTTGCGACAGGCCGAAGACCAGCGACACGACATAGAGCGAGGCAAGCCCGTCGAAGGGGATGTAGAACAGCAGTGACAGGCATTGCAGCACCGAGCCGAGCAGCAGCGTCCTCACCGCGCCGATGCGATCGGCAAGGAAGCCCGAGCCGATGCGGCTGGCGACGCCCGCCGCCAGCATGATCGAGAGCATGTCGGCGCCATGCGCCATGCCATAACCGAGGTCCATGCAATAGGCGACGATGTGCACCTGCGGCATCGACATCGCCATGCAGCAGCCGAAGCCGGCGACGACGAGCAGAACCTGCAGCGCCGCCGGCGACAGCGAGATCGGCCGCACCGGACGGCCGCCGGCAGTGCCGGCCATCGCTTCATGCGGAGCGCCGCGCCGAAGCATCAGCACCAGCGGCACCATTGTGAGCAGGCAGACGACGCCGATCGTCGCATAGGTGAAGCGCCAGCCTTCCGCCCTCATGATCGTCGGCATGATGAAGGGCCAGACCGCCCCAGCGAGGTAATTGCCCGATGCCGCCACCGTCACCGCGACGCCGCGGCGCCGGTTGAACCAATGCGAGATGTCGGCGATCAGCGGACCGAAGATCGCCGACGTCCCGACGCCGATCAGAAGCCCTTGGACCAGGGTGAAGCCGAGGATCGAACTGGTGAGCGAGGCGAGCAGGAAACCGGCGCCGAGCGCCGTCGCGGAGACCAGCGCCGGGATCCAGTAGCCCATCCGGTCGATGGCGCGGCCGACCAGCACATTGCCGGCGGCAAAGCCGACCATGGTCGCGGTATAGGGCATCGAGGCCGCGGCGCGGTCGACGCCGAACTCCGCCTGCACCGCCGGCAGCACCACGACCACCGCCCACATGCCGACACCTCCGATCGTTGCCAGAACCACCGAGATGGCGAGCCGCATCCAGGCATAGGCGCTGTCGATGTCTGGGC
>NZ_RZSG01000547.1:0-4104 GCF_003997725.1 Mesorhizobium sp. M4A.F.Ca.ET.050.02.1.1 | reverse complement strand
ATGGCGTGCCGCTCGGCAAGGCGGTTTTCCTTGGACGTTGAAAGTTTTGAGGTTTCCCGGAGCTGCCGGGAAACCTCTTGCTGGACAGACTCAGCGCGTGGACATTTCGCGCGCGATGCGCGGGAAATCGGCTGGCTTGATGCCGATGTCGGCGCGGTCGGCATTGCTCATTGAATGCAGCAGCGCCAAGGCTGCGCGGTAGCGCTGATGGTCCTGCGGCCGCGGCCGCGCGAACATTTCGGTGAAGAACCCCATGATCCATGGCCCCTAGTTGGTCCTCCCGACTCAAACATATAGGGCGAATGTTAAAATTGTGCAGTGCAGCAATTGCATGGCAGCCATGCCCGGACGATTCTTTTCGTCACAATCGATTTTTTTGAAACTTTTACGGTCTGTCGAACGTAGGCGTGGTGCCGGCACGTTGCCGGCTTTTTCCTCGCCACTCCTGGCGACCTTGCCGGGCTGCATGAATGCAGTCCGGCTTTTTTGCTATGCGAACGGCTAAACTGGTTAACGTCGAAGGCATTCATTTTTAACGAGCAAGCTCTATGGTGCGACCGTCTCACATATGTGCTTGACGAGACGGGAGGCTGACATCGGCACCGGAGCCAAGCGGGATTTCGCGTCCTTGCTCGACGATCTCTTCGTTGCCTCCGACAAGGTCGAGGCGGGCGAGGAGGCGGCGGCGCGGCCGACCATTCCGTTCGACTATCTCTCGGTGGCCGATGAGCTCCATTCCGGCCGCATCAAGGTTTCCGGCGAGACATTCGCGGCCGAATATCGTGAAGCCGGCGCCGACTTCGCTGCCGAGTTCGCCGCTCTGCTCGATCAGGCGAAGCTGGCGCTGGCCGGCGAGCAGGCAAGGCCGGAGGAAAAACTGCCGCCGATCGACCCCGACGCGATCGCTGCCGAACTTGGCCTCGATCATCCGGTGAAGAGCGCTGACCTTGGCCGCATGCGGCGCAGTTTCGCTTTCGCCAACCACCCGGACCGCGTTGCCCCGCATCTGCGCCAGCGCGCCATGATCCGCATGCAGGTGGCCAACATGCTGATCGATGAAGCCAAGCGGCGCGCCGTGGCCGGAGCCCGGCCCTAGCCCTTAAGAGTTCACGCAAAAGTCGTCTGGACCGGGTTGGAGAACACCCGCGCTTTGCAGTATGCTCGGGCTTCCTCCCCGCGCCGTCGCGCAAAGTTCCCCGCCGGAGAAACCCCCATGCACAAACGCCGTCTCGGTCGGACCGATCTTCTTGTGTCGCAGATCTGCCTGGGCTCAATGACCTGGGGCCAGCAGAACACCGAGGCCGAAGGCCATGCGCAGATGGACCTGGCCTTTGAGCGCGGCGTCAATTTCATCGATACGGCCGAGCTGTACCCGATCCCGCCCAAGGCGGAGACGCAGGGGCGGACCGAAAAGATCATCGGCAGCTGGATGAAGGCCAACGGCAATCGCGATAAGGTGATCATCGCCTCGAAGGTTGTCGGCCGCACCGGCAACACCTGGTTTCGCGGCGACCGCCCGTCCAAGCTCGCGCGCGCCGATATTTTCGATGCGGTCGAGAAGTCGCTGACCAAGCTCGGCACCGACTACATCGATCTCTACCAGATCCATTGGCCGGAACGGGATATTCCGTGGGGCGCCAACCCGACCCGCGTCGGCGCCGTGGCGCGTCGAGCCGACACCGAAGGCGCTCCATCAGGCGAGACACCGATCGCCGAGACGCTTGGCGTGTTCGATGAGCTGGTGAAGGCCGGGAAGATCCGACATTTCGGCTTGTCGAATGAGAGTTCCTGGGGCGTCATGCGCTACCTTGCCGAAGCCGACAGGGGCATCGGCCCGCGGCCCGTGTCGCTGCAGAACGCCTATAACCTCGTCAACCGCACCTTCGAGGTGAACCTGGCCGAGGTTTGCCAGCGCGAGGAGATTGCTTTCCTTCCCTATTCGCCGCTGGCGCAAGGCTATCTAACCGGCAAATACGATCACGGCGCGCGCCCGCAAGGCTCGCGCTCGCAGCTCTTCAACCGCGGCCAGCGCTACGAGACGCCGAATGCGGCGCAAGTCCTGCTCGAATACAACACCTTGGCGCGCTCCTTCGGCATGGAGCCGGCGATGTTCGCCAATGCCTATGTCTCGAGCAGGCCCTTTGTCACCTCCAACATCATCGGCGCGACGGCCATTTGGCAGCTGGAAATGGCGCTGTCCTCGGTCGAGGTCAGATGGACCGAGGAGATGCAGAAGGCGGTCGATGCGGTTCATCAGCGCGTCGGCAATCCGTGTCCTTGACCAGAATTGTCCAACGATAACAAAAGGGAGGGGACGGCAATGAATTTTCCAATCGAAACCGTGCGGGGAAGATTTCCGGCGCTGTCGCTGACCGACAAGGGCCGCCGTCGCATCTATCTCGATAACCCGGCCGGCACCCAGGTGCCGCAAGCGGTGGCGGACGCGGTGTCGCGATGCCTGCTCACCACCAACGCAAATCTCGGCGGCTTTTTCGAAACGACGGTCGCCGCGCAGACGGTGGTCGACGACGCGCATGCGGCGATGGCCGATTTCCTCGGTGCCGCGAGCCCAGAAGAAATCATCGTCGGCGCCAACATGACGACGCTGACCTATCACATGTCGCGTACGCTCGGCCGCGCCATGAAGCCCGGCGACGAGATCATCGTCACGCGCATGGACCATGAGGGCAATGTCTCGCCCTGGCTGCAGCTTGCCGAGGACCTTGGCCTCGTCGTGCGCTTCCTGCCGTTCGACGAGAAAAGCTGGCAGCTTGAGGAGGCGGCATTGCGCGCGCTGCTTTCGGAAAGGACGCGGCTCGTTGCGCTCAACTACGCCTCGAACCTCACCGGGTCGATCAACCGGGCGAAGGCGCTGACGGCCGTAGCCAAGCAGGCCGGCGCGCTGGTCTATGTCGATGCCGTGCAGTTCGCGCCGCATGGCCTGGTCGACGTGCAGGGGCTCGGCTGCGATTTCCTGGTGTGCTCGGCCTACAAATTCTTCGGCCCGCACATGGGCATCCTGTGGGGACGACGCGACCTCATTGACACGCTCAAGCCCTACAAATGCCGCTGCTCGTCAAACGGCCTGCCGGAACGCTTCGAGCTCGGCACGCCGCAGATCGAGCTGATGGCCGGTCTCACCGCCGCTGTCAACTATTTCGCCGATCTCGGTGCGGCGGCCGGCGAGGGCGGCGCGCGGCGGCAACGGATCGCCAGGGCGTTCGAAGTGTCGATCGCCTACGAAAACACGCTGGCGCAGAAACTGATCGACGGCCTGTCCGGTATTTCCGGCCTGGCCATCCACGGCATCACCGATCCGGGCCGGATCGGCGAACGCGTGCCGACCGTGTCGTTCACCGTCGAGGGCATCGTGCCGGAGACGATCGTGCGGCAGATGAATGCCGAAGGTATCTTCCTATGGTCAGGCCACAACTACGCCTGGGAGATCGTCCATCAGCTCGGCATTCCGGCCGGCGAGGGCGTCGTGCGCATCGGCATCGCCCATTACAACACGGCGGACGAGATCGACGAGACGCTGGAAAGCGTGCGCCGGGTCGTGGCCATGCTGAGGCAGCAGCGAGCCTGAGCCACGTTGCCTTCACGCAATTCCGGACGGGAAACCGCTACGCACTTTTCCTGGAATTGCTCATCGCTGCTTGCCGCCGAAGCCGGTCAGGAAAGCAGTGAGGTTGTCGCTGAGCGCGTCGCACAGATAGCCGCCCTCCTGGACGATCACCGTCGGCAGGCCGAGCCCGGCGATGGCCTCGCCGATGCGCGAGAAGCCGGGCGTCGTGACGGAAAGGCCACCAAACGGGTCGCCCTCGAAAGCATCGAGCCCGAGCGCCACGACAAGCGCCTCCGGCGCAAAGGCGCGGATGCGCCGGAAGGCGGTCACCAGCGCCTCAAGAAACGCAGCGTCGCCGGATTTGCGCGGCAGCGGCAGGTTGAGATTGTAGCCGAGGCCGGCGCCTTCGCCGCGCTCATCCGCATACCCCCAGAAGAACGGATAGAAGCGCACCGGATCGGCATGCAGCGACACCGTGAGCACGTCCGGCCTTGCATAGAAGATACCTTGCGTGCCGTTGCCGTGATGCAGGTCGACAT
>NZ_RZSG01000546.1:0-4110 GCF_003997725.1 Mesorhizobium sp. M4A.F.Ca.ET.050.02.1.1 | reverse complement strand
CGGCAAGCCCTTCGCCGTGATCAACGGCAGCGGCAAGCCGATCGGCGAAGTGACGCCGCAAGCGGTGATCGACCTGCTGGCCGGCATCGAGCGCAGCGGAGCCGGCGCATGACGGTGACGGCGAGCGTCAGCGAAGCCAGGCCGCCGGTCCAGCGCTGGCTGGCGATCTGGGCGCTGGCGCTTCTCGCGGTGCTGGTCGTGTTCCTGCTCGAGGACAAAGTGCCCTGGGCGGTCAACTATCCGGCCGACGCCGTCATTCCGGTCGCCGACTGGATCAGCGACCTGATGAAGTGGATAAAGACGAACTTCTCCTGGCTGACGCGCTCGATCACGGCGGTGCTTGGCGTGCCGCTCGATTTCGCGCTCAATCTTCTGGCCAAGAACTTCAAGATCGGCCATGGCGCGGATGCCTTCATCCTGCCGCGCCTGTCCTGGCTCGGCGTATGCGTTGCGGCGTTCCTCGCCGGCCGCGCCGCCGGCGGCTGGAAGTTGGGTGTGCTGGTCGGCGGCTGCTTTGCCTATGTCGCGCTGTTCGGCCAGTGGACCAGCGCCATGCTGACGCTGGCGTTGATCTCGATCGCGGTGCCGTTCTGCATCGTCACCGGCCTGTTCGTCGGCATCTGGGCCTGGCGCAAGCCCTGGGCGGAGAGGTTCGTCGTCTCCCCTGCCCTCGACCTGATGCAGACCATTCCAACCTTCGCCTATCTGATCCCGATGCTGCTCCTGTTCGGCAACAGCCCGGTGTCGGCGATGATCGCCACCGCCATCTTTGCCACGCCGCCGATGGTGCGGGCGACGATGCTCGGCCTGCAGCGCGTGCCATCGGAGATCGACGAGTTCAGCGAGATGGCCGGCTGCACGGCCAGGCAGAAACTGTGGCGCGTGCTTCTGCCCTCGGCGCGGCCAACGCTGATGGTCGGCGTCAACCAGGTCATTATGCTGGCCCTGAACATGGTGATCATCGCCTCGATGATCGGCGCCGGCGGCCTCGGCTATGACGTGCTGCTGGCGCTGAGGGCGCTGAAGGTCGGCGAAGCGATGGAGGCCGGCCTCGCCATCGTCGCCTTGGCCATCGCGCTCGACCGGCTGAGCCAGGCGATCGCCCACAACCACGCGATGGGTCAGACGCACCAGGCGGCTAGCCCGAATTTCTGGCGGCGCTATCCCAACCTGACGTGGGCTGTCGCCATTCTTGTCGTCACCACGCTGCTCAGCCTGTTGGTGCCCAGCTTCGCGGCGGTGCCGAAAGCGATCACCTTCACGACGGCGCCGTTGTGGAAGGCGGCGGTGAACTGGGTGACGATCAATTTCTTCGACACGATCGAGGCCTTCCGCGTGGCGCTTATCCTCAACGTGCTCAATCCCGTGCGCGCCTTTTGCGAGGGTTTTCCGTGGCTTGGCGCTGTGTTCCTGCTCGGCCTTGCCGGCTACCAGCTCGGCGGCTCGCGGCTTGCCGCGCTGGTCGCGGGTCTCACCGCCTTCTGCGCGGTCACCGGGCTCTGGGAAAAGACCATGGCGACGGTCTATCTCTGCGGCATCTCGGCCTTCATCTCCTGCCTGATTGGCATTCCGATCGGCTTTGCCGCCGCGCGCAGCGAGCGCTTCGAGAAGATCGTCACGCCGATCATCGACACGCTGCAGGTGCTGCCGTCCTTCTGCTTCATCATCCCGGTGGTGATGCTGTTCCGCGTCGGCGACGTCACCGCGATGATCGCGACGATAGCCTTCGCCGTCGTGCCGGCAATCCGCTACACCAACCACGGCATCCGCCAGGTGCCGCCGGCGCTGATCGAGGCGGCGAAGGTTTCGGGCTGCACGCCGCGCCAGACCTTCTTCCGGGTACAACTGCCGCTGGCGCTGCCCGAGATCATGCTCGGCGTCAACCAGACGATCCTGATGGCATTGGCGATGATCATCATCTGCGCCATGATCGGCACGCGCGACCTTGGCCAGGAGGTGTTCATCGCGCTGTCCAAAGCCGATTCCGGCCGCGGCATCGTGGCCGGCCTGGCGATCGCCTTCATCGGCATCGTCGCCGACCGGCTGTTCAACGCCTGGACCGCGAAAGCCAGGGCGAGGCTGGGGTAAAACCCAAAGCGCCAAAACCACCCAAAGGAGAGAGAGTATGACCAGCCGGATAGCCAGCTGCGCCTGCGGCCAATTGCAGATCCGCTGCCAGCGGGAGCCCGACATAGTGTCGCTTTGCCATTGCCTGGACTGTCAGCGGCGGACCGGCAGCCCGTTCGGCGTAGCGGCCTTCGTCGATGCCGCAACGACCGAGATCACCGGGTCGTCGCGGACATTCCAGCGCGATTCGGACAGCGGCTGTCCCATCGCCTTCCACTTCTGCGGAACGTGCGGCTCGACGGTGTTCTGGTATCCGTCGCGACGGCCGGCGGCGGTCGCCGTTGCCGTCGGCTGTTTCGCCGACCCATCGTTTCCGGCGCCGACGCGGTCGGTTTTCGACCAGCGCCGGCACGGCTGGGTCGCCGTGCCGGGCTGACGGCAAGCGCGCCTGGTCGCGAAAGCGTTACTCCGCCGCGACGCCCTTCACCTCAAGATAGCTCTCCATGGAATCGTCCAGCGCCTGCAGCCATGGCGTATGGTGCAGCGGCGCCATGGTGCCGGTCATCAGCGAGCGGTAGGCATGGTCGCGGAAGCCCATGATGTCCTCCACCTTGTGATGCTCCCACTCCATGAAAGTGTGGTTGACCGCCTCGACATCGAAGCCCGGATAGTCGGTCTGGTCCATCAGCTCTTTGGTGTAGTCGCCCTGGAACCAGATCATCTGCTCGGCGTCCTCCAGCGTCTCCTCGCGCGCGCGCCACTTGGCGCTATGCTCGGCCATCACCTCGGCCGACGGCAGCTTGATGCGGCCCATGATGACGTCGCGCGCGTACCAGGCCTGCGCGTCGAACATGTTGAAGGTGTAGAACTGGTCCTGCATGCCGATATAGAACAGCTTCGGATTCTTCTCCCAGACGACGCCCTCGTAGAGGTCCAGCGGCCACATGCGGTTTGCGGTCTTGAGCTTGAGGTCGTCGGTGAGGAAGGGGAAGGAATGCAAATAGCCGGTGCACAGGATGATGGCGTCGACCTCCTTGGTGGTGCCGTCCTTGAAAAGCGCGGTCTTGCCGACGACTTTCTGCAGCAGCGGCACCTCCTTCCAGTTCTCCGGCCATTTGAAGCCCATCGGCTTCGAGCGGTAGCTGGAGGTGATCGACTTGGCGCCGTATTTGTAGCACTGCGAACCGATGTCCTCTGCCGAATAGGAGCGACCGATGATCAAGATGTCCTTGCCCTTGAACTCCATGGCGTCGCGGAAGTCGTGGCTGTGCAGGATGCGGCCGTTGAAAGTGGCGAACCCCTCGAAGAACGGCACGTTGGGCACCGAGAAATGCCCGGAGGCGACGACGACATTGTCGAACTCTTCCGAGTAGGTGACGTCATTGCTGCGGTCATGCGCGGTGACGGTGAATTTCTTCGTCGCATCGGAATAGGTGACCATGCGCACCGGCGTGTTGAAGCGCACCCATTTGCGCACGCCTGATTTTTCGACGCGGCCCTTGATGTAATCCCAGAGCACAGCGCGCGGCGGATAGGAGGCGATCGGCCGGCCGAAATGCTCCTCGAAGGTGTAGTCGGCGAATTCGAGGCATTCCTTCGGCCCGTTCGACCAGAGATAGCGGTACATCGAGCCATGCACGGGGTCGCCATGCTCGTCGAGCCCGGTACGCCAGGTGTAGTTCCACAGGCCGCCCCAGTCGGACTGCTTCTCGAAGCAGACGACTTCCGGAATCTCGGCGCCCTTATCGGCGGCCGACTTGAAGGCTCGAAGCTGAGCCAAACCCGAGGGTCCTGCTCCGATGACGGCAACGCGACTGTTCATGGCGGGTCTCCCGTTCTCATTTTCCCTAGCGAAACAAATTTCACTGTCAGTGACAGTAATTGGCCCTCTTGTGCTGTCAATAACCAACTGCGTGAACGGCGTTGGCATGCAGCGGATTTCACGCGGAAAACCGGCGACGGACAATTTGGCGAGGAATGGCCCTGCGACATAGGATGGCTTGCCGTCGCGTTTGCCCTCTTGTATCGCCGCCGAATATGTTC
>NZ_RZSG01000545.1:0-4111 GCF_003997725.1 Mesorhizobium sp. M4A.F.Ca.ET.050.02.1.1 | reverse complement strand
GGCGATCAAGAACGGCAAGAACCCCGGGAACATATCGACCGCGGCCGGACAAAGCTACCAGCTGCTGGCGGGCAACAAGGATGAGCCGACACATTACCTCATCCTTGTGCCGGGCGCCGATCCGGACCGTCGCTGGGTGAAGATCAGCTGCGGACATGTCACCGCCGGCAGTGCTGCTGCGACGCCGGAGCCGGCCGATCAGAATAAGCCGGCGCAGCCTGGCTCTGGCAAGCCGGAATATGTCTTCGCGCTGAGCTGGCAGCCGGCTTTCTGCGAGACCAAGTCCAGCAAGCCCGAATGCCAGGCGCAGTCGAAGTCCGGCTTCGACGCCACGCATTTCACCTTGCATGGGCTGTGGCCGCAGCCGAACGGCAACTTCTATTGCCAGGTGTCGGCGGGCGACAAGGCCAGTGACAATCCCGCCCATTGGCAGGACCTGCCGAAGGTCGATCTCGATGCGAACACCCGCGCCGAGCTCGATCAGGTGATGCCGGGCACCGCCTCCAAGCTGGAGCGGCATGAATGGATCAAGCATGGCACCTGCTACGGCAAGAGCCAGCAGGAGTATTTCGCCGATGCCTTGAACCTGATGCAGGCGGTGAATGCGTCGCCGGTGCGCGATCTCTTCACCAAACATATCGGCAAACAGCTGACGTCGGATCAGATCCGCGACGCCTTCGACGGCGCCTTCGGTGACGGCGCCGGCGACCGGGTCCGTGTGTCCTGCCTGGTCGATCCATCGAGCGGCAGGCGCATGATCGGCGAGCTGACGCTCGGCCTCTCCGGCCCGATCGGCCCGGACAGCACGCTGGGCAGCCTGATGCTGGCTGCCGCGCCGACCACCAAGGCGGGTTGCCCGAAAGGTACGGTCGATCCGAGCGGCTTCCAATAAGCCTGGTGAGAGCCTTCGCCGCTCTGCCGCCGGCGCCTTATGCCGATCTCGTCCGGATGCCGGGATCTTGGGCCTCGTCGTCGCCCAGTTCGCCGATGACGCGGTCGCGCCCCGCCGATTTGGCCTTGTAGAGACGTTCGTCGGCCAGCGCGAAGATATCGGCCAGGCAGTTGCTGGCCTCGCCAAGGGTGCAAACGCCGACGCTGACGGTCAGCTCGAATCTGCTGGTGCTGGCGGAAGCCTTGACCGCATGCCTGATGCTTTCGCCGAGCAGCCTTGCGACGGCGTGCGGCTGCTCGGTCAGGATGGCGAATTCCTCGCCGCCTATCCGGAATACCTTTTGCTCGGCGCCGGCGACCTCGGTCAGCACCGCGGCGATCGACTTCAGCACCTTGTCACCCTCGGCATGGCCGAAGCGATCGTTGATCAATTTGAAATGGTCGACGTCGACGATCAGCAGGCTGAGCGGCCTGGCGGTCCGCTGGCTGGCGGCGACCGCGGCCTGGCCGTCGGTTTCGAAGCTGCCGCGATGCAGCAGGCCGGTCAGGCCGTCGCGTCCGACATGCTTGACCAGCGCTTCGTAACGCTCGCGATAGGTCAGCGTGTCGAAAATGTCCGAAATCCCGCGCGGCACGGCGATCTGCCGGGCCTCGAACCAGCGCAGATAGGCAACCAGTATCAGGCTGTAGGCAAGGGCGGCGCTCATCTTGGCGTACCAGCCGCCGAAGAAGACGGCGATCGGCGCGCCGGTGACGAAATGCAGCGCGGTGAAGAAGCCCGCCTGGTCGAAGCTGAGCACGCAGGCGACGGAGACGAGGATACGGACAAACAACTGATCGCGAAGGTAGCCACCGAGCTTTTCATAGAGCAGGATGATCAGGATGGCGTCGACGAAGAGCAACGACGTGCCCCACACCATCAGCCAGCCCATCTGATCGATGAAGCCGATATCGGGGGCCTTGCCGTCCGGAAGCGGCGAGATCGCGTGCAGGCGCAGGATCAGCACCAAGCCGATCATCAGGGCATTGCCGAGCAGCAGGCCATAGATCGGCTGCCGCACCGTCGCCGCGTCTTCCTTGATGTAGAGCAGGAGCAGCATCCCCAGCTTGCCCGAGAACAGCACCGCCGAACCCGGCGACACCATGCCGAAGGGCAGGGCGACGTAAAAGACACTGGCCAGATAGGTCTCGAGAAAGTGCATGACGCCGAGCGCGCAGACGAAGACGCCGAGGCCGATGCGCGCCCTGAAACGGAACAGCGTGACCATGACGCCGAAATAGAGAACCGCTTCGGCAAGGAGCAGGAAACTGTTCAGCAACGCAGTCGATCCGTCCTCTTCGCTGCAATCGCCATCGACCAGCGATTGCCATCACCTCCGTTTTGCCGGGAAATGATTAATCGGTGCTTTCGGATGAACGGATAGCGTGCCGAAAAAGGGCGACGGCAACCGGATGCTTGCAGGCTGATGAGCGTTTGGTGTTCGGGCCGCGGCACCGAAAGCGATTGCCGTTCGGCCCGGCATCGCCTACATAGCGCGCAACCTCCATCCAGTTGACACTTCAGTTCCAGGGAAAGCGCGCGTGGCTCGCCAGTTCATCTATCACATGTCCGGCCTGTCGAAGGCCTACGGCACCAAGAAGGTGCTCGATAACGTTCATCTGTCCTTCTATCCGGACGCCAAGATCGGCATCCTCGGCCCCAACGGCTCGGGCAAGTCGACCATCCTGCGTATCATGGCCGGGCTCGACAAGGAGTTTCAGGGCGAAGCGTGGCTGGCCGAGGGCGCGACCGTGGGCTACCTGGCGCAGGAGCCGCACCTCGACAACAGCAAGACCGTGCGTGAAAACGTCATGGACGGCGTCGCCAGGAAGACCGCCATCATCGAGCGCTACAACGAGCTGATGATGAACTATTCCGACGAGACGGCGGACGAGTCCGCCAAGCTCCAGGACGAGATGGACAGGCTGAACCTGTGGGACCTCGAGCAGCAGGTCGAGATGGCAATGGACGCGCTGCAGTGCCCGCCGGCCGATTCCGAGGTGACCAACCTGTCGGGCGGCGAGCGCCGCCGCGTGGCGCTGTGCCGGCTGCTGCTGGAGCAGCCCGACCTGCTGCTGCTCGACGAGCCGACCAACCACCTCGACGCCGAGACCACGCAATGGCTGGAAAAGCACCTGCGCGACTATCCGGGCTCGGTGCTGATCATTACCCACGACCGCTACTTCCTCGACAACGTCACCGGCTGGATCCTCGAGCTCGACCGCGGCCGCGGCATTCCTTACGAGGGCAACTACACCAAATATCTCGACGCCAAGGCCAAGCGCCTGATCCAGGAAGGCCGCGAGGACGACTCGCGCCAGAAGGCGATCTGGCGCGAGCGCGAGTGGATCCAGTCGTCGCCGAAGGCGCGCCAGACCAAGTCCAAGGCGCGTATCAAGGCCTATGAGGAACTGGTCGAGCAGTCGCAGAACCGCAAGCCGACCGACACCCAGATCGTCATCCCGGCGAGCGAGCGGCTCGGCAATGTCGTCATCGAAGTCGAGGGCCTCAACAAGGGCTTTGGCGACGAACTGCTGATCGAGGATCTGTCGTTCAAGCTGCCGCCGGGCGGCATCGTCGGCGTCATCGGCCCGAACGGCGCCGGCAAAACGACGCTGTTCAAGACCTTTACAGGCCAGGAGAAGCCGGATACGGGCTCGGTCCGCATCGGCGAAACGGTCAAGCTCGGCTATGTCGATCAGAGCCGCGACGCGCTCGACCCGAACAAGACGGTGTGGGAAGAGATCTCCGGCGGCGCCGAGGTGATCAAGCTCGGCAAGCACGAGGTCAACAGCCGCGCCTACTGCTCGTCCTTCAACTTCCGTGGCGGCGACCAGCAGCAGAAGGTCGGCAACCTTTCCGGTGGTCAGCGCAATCGCGTGCATCTTGCCAAGATGCTGAAGGGCGGCGGCAACGTGCTTTTGCTCGACGAACCGACCAACGACCTCGACACCGAGACGCTGAGCGCGCTGGAAGACGCGCTGGAGGCCTATGCGGGCTGCGCCGTCATCATCAGCCACGATCGCATGTTCCTCGACCGCATGGCGACCCACATGCTCGCCTTCGAGGGCGACGCGCATGTCGAATGGTTCGAGGGCAACTTCGAGGAATATGAGAAGGACAAGCTGCGTCGCCCTCGAAGGCGAGCATGTGGGTCGCCATGCGGTCGAGGAACATGCG
>NZ_RZSG01000544.1:0-4116 GCF_003997725.1 Mesorhizobium sp. M4A.F.Ca.ET.050.02.1.1 | reverse complement strand
TGGCCTGGCTGGCCGGGCGCAGCGACCGGCCCGGCGCCCGCCTGTGGGCCTGGCTGTCGGTGGCGCCGCTCGCCATTCCGGCCTTCGTACATTCCTATGCCTGGATCAGCCTGGTGCCGGGACTGCACGGCCTGTGGGCCGGCGTTCTCGTCTCCGTCATCGCCTATTTTCCATTCCTCTATCTGCCCATCTCCGCAGCGCTGCGCCGGCTCGACCCCGCACTGGAGGACGCGGCCGCCGCCCTTGGGCTCGGTCCGTGGCGGGTCTTCGCGCGCGTCGTGCTGCCGCAGCTCAGATTGGCCATTTGCGGCGGTTCGTTGCTGGTCGGCCTGCATCTGTTGGCCGAATACGGCCTCTATGTCTTCATCCGGTTCGACACCTTCACCACGGCGATCGTCGACCAGTTCCAGTCGACCTTCAACGGGCCGGCCGCCAACATGCTCGCCGCCGTGCTGGTGACATGCTGCTTCGTGCTGCTCGCCCTGGAGGTGCTGGTGCGCGGCGAGGAGCGCTATGCCCGCGTCGGCTCTGGGGCGGCCCGCCAGCAGCGGCGCGCCAGCCTCGGCCGCGCCACGCTGCCTTGCCTGGCGCTGCCGGCCATCGCCTCGCTGCTTTCGCTGGGCGTGCCCTTCATCACCATCGGCCGCTGGCTCGTGGCCGGCGGCGCCGAGGTCTGGCGCCTCGACGAAATCAGCCTGGCACTCGGCCAGACGCTGTTCCTGGCGATGGCCGGCGCGCTGCTCGCCACCATCGCCGCCATGCCGATGGCCTGGATTTCGATCCGCGCGCCAGGGCCGCTGCAGCGCCTGCTCGAGGGCTGCAATTATATCGTCGGCTCGCTGCCCGGCGTCGTCATCGCGTTGGCGCTGGTTACCATAACCGTGCGCGTCGCCATGCCGCTCTACCAGACGCTCTTCACCATCCTCTTCGCCTACGCGCTGATGTTCCTGCCGCGCGCTTTGGTCAGCCTCAGGGCTTCGATCGCGCAGGCGCCGGTCGAGCTCGAACGCGCCGCCTCGAGCCTCGGCAGGGCGCCGCTCAAGGCACTGTGGTCGACGACCATCCGGCTTTCAGCGCCGGGTGCCGCCGCCGGCATGGCGCTTGTGGCGCTCGGCATCATGAACGAACTCACCGCCACCCAGATGCTGGCGCCGAACGGCACCCGCACGCTGGCCATGGCCTTCTGGTCCTACAGCGGCGAGATCGATTATGCCTCGGCCGCCCCCTATGCCTTCATCATGGTGGCGATGTCGCTGCCGCTGACCTGGCTGCTCTATGTCCAGTCGAAGAGGATGGCCGGACGATGAGCTTCCTGGAACTGTCTGGCGTGGCCAAGCACTACGGCCCGGTGGCGGCGCTGGCCGGCGTTGACCTCAGCGTCGAGAGCGGCAGCCGCACGGCGATCGTCGGGCCATCCGGATGCGGCAAGACCACCTTGCTCAGGCTGATCGCCGGCTTCGAGGCGCCGGACCGGGGCAAGATCGTGCTCGATGGCGAGGTGCTGGCCAATGGCGGCGCTGCCGTGCCGGCGCACCGGCGCGGCATCGGCGTGGTCGCGCAGGACGGGGCGTTGTTCCCGCATCTCACCATCGCCGACAATATCGGCTTCGGCCTGGCGCGAAACGCCGAGAAGCGTGCCGAGCACATCGTCGAGCTCGCCTATATCGTCGGGCTCGACAAGGCGATCCTGAAGCGCCGCCCGCACGAGCTCTCCGGCGGCCAGCAGCAGCGCGTGGCGCTCGCCCGCGCCATGGCCATGAAGCCGCGCCTGATGCTGCTTGACGAGCCGTTCTCGGCCCTCGATACCGGCTTGCGCGCCTCCATGCGCAAGGCAGTGGCCGAGTTGCTGGAAGCCGCCGGGATCACCACCATCCTCGTCACCCACGACCAGGCCGAGGCGCTGTCCTTCGCCAGCCAGGTCGCGGTGATGCGCGACGGGCTTTTCTCGCAGGTCGGCACGCCGCGCGAACTCTATTTCCGGCCGAAGGACAGGATGGTCGCAGAGTTCCTTGGCGATGCCATCATTCTGCCGGCGAAGATCGCCGACGGTTTCGCTATCTCGCCGCTCGGCCGCATCGCCGTCGACACAGCCGAACGCCGCGATGTCGCCCGAATCATGCTGAGGCCGGAACAGGTGCTGTTGAAACGGACCTCGCGTGAAGGCATGTCGGGAACCCCGGACATGCTGTTCGGCGAGGTGACGGAATCCGAATTCGCCGGCTCGATGTGCACGATCGCCGTGCGGCTCCTGAACAGCCCCGACCCGCCGGACGCGGCGGCGATCGGCAACACGCCGCTGATCCTGCGCAAGCCCGGCATCGACGCGCCGGCGCTTGGCGAGATCGTGCGGCTGACCGTCTCCGGCAAAGCGCATGTTTTTGCCTGAGCTTCCAAGCCAAGGCGTGTTGAGATTCAGATCAGGCCGGCACCGCCTGAATATCGACACGCCTTAACGTACCCGCTCGCCCGTCGCCGGCGACCAGAGTGGCCAGGTCTCCAGAAAATCGTGGCTGTGCACGACGACGCGCTGCCCATCGATGTGGATAATCGAATAGGCGGGCGGCGCCTGCTCGACAACTTCGTCGCCCACCAAGTCGAGCACGAAGCGGGCGTGCAATCCGCGCTGCGCGGCAAACGGAATGCCGGCGACTGTGCCGGCTATGTCGCGATGGACATGGCCGAAGAAGATGTAGCGGACATTGCCGTGCCGCGTCAGGACCTCGAGCAGCCGATGCGGCTGTTCGAGCCCGAGCGGATCGAGCAGCTCGAGGCCAAGCTCGATCGGCGGATGATGCAGGAAGATATAGGCCCGGCGGCCCGCCGCCTCGCCGAGCCTGGCATCCAGCCAGGCCAGCCGCCTGTCGCATAATTCGCCGGTGACGCGGCCCTCGGCCAGGCTGTCGAGGAACAGCAGCGATGCTTCCTGCGTGTCGAAGACCGACTGCACGAAGCCATTCTCGTCGGTTGGATTTCCGGCAAAAGCCGCGACCAGGTTGGCGCGCCTGTCGTGATTGCCGGGCAGCAGCCGATATGGGACTGAAAGCCGCGCCAGGGCTGATTGGAGGTCGGCATAGCTCTGCGCCTCGCCGGATTCGGTCAGGTCACCGGTGAAGACGCAAAGTGCCGCATCGCCGTGGCGGGCATTGATATGGTCGATGCAGCGGTCGAGCCGCTCGTGCAGGTCAGCGCCAAAGCGGATCTCGCCGCGCCGGCCGAGATGGACGTCGGTGACCTGGATGACTTTCATTGCGCGACCCTTCTTCGATCGGACAGGGAGTTGCCTTGCCGTCCATCGCAGCCGGCCGAGCGCTTGATCAGAGCGCCGGCACCGGCATCGACGCCTTGAAGACGTCAAGGCGGCTTCCCGTCTCGGACGAGAAGAAGTGCAGGTCGGCCTCGGAGAACTGCAGGCCGACGGCGCTGCCCGGCGCGGGATGGACGGTTTCCGACGTCACTACCGAAAACGCCGCACCGTCGAGATCGACATAGATGACCCGCCCGGCACCGAGCTCTTCGACCAGGTCGACGGTCGCGTCGAGCGCGCCCGGCGTGCCGGGGGCGACGATGCGCACGGCCTCCGGCCGGATGCCCACCGCGATCTTGCTGCCGACCGGCAGGCCCGCGCGCGAGACGTTGAGCTTGCGGCTGCCACCGAGCAGCGACAGGCCATCGAGCGTGACCTCGCCTACCAGCATGTTCATCGCCGGCGCGCCGACGAAGGTGGCGACGAAGCGGCTCGCCGGGCGGCTGTAGACTTCCGCCGGCGTGCCGACCTGTTCGACACGGCCGCCATTCATCACCACCAGCCGGTCTGCCAGCGTCATCGCCTCGACCTGGTCATGGGTGACGAAGACCGAGGTGGCGCTCAGCCGCCGGTGCAGCTTGCGGATTTCCGAGCGCATCTGCACGCGCAGCTTGGCGTCGAGATTGGAGAGCGGTTCGTCGAAGAGGAAAACCTTCGGCTCGCGAATCATGGCGCGGCCCATGGCGACGCGCTGGCGCTGGCCGCCGGACAAGGCCATCGGCTTCCGGTCGAGCAAGTGCTCCAGTTCCAGGATGCGCGCGACCGCCTGGATGCGCTGAGCGCGTTCGGCGGCTGGAACGCCCGCCACCTTC
>NZ_RZSG01000543.1:0-4120 GCF_003997725.1 Mesorhizobium sp. M4A.F.Ca.ET.050.02.1.1 | reverse complement strand
AAAGTCATAATCCCATCGTCGCTCTGCCGTTGCCCGGCGCTTTCTGTCATTTTTTCGCCCGTAGCTGCGTTTTTGAGTCCGCGTTCGGAGGAGTTGCGGGCGGTGGCGCAGCCATCGAGGACAGACGGGATCCCACGGGAGGACATATCAATGGCAATGGCATCGACCGCCGGCGGAACAAGCCGCGGCATGACGCGGGAAGAGAAGAAAGTCATCTTCGCTTCCTCGCTCGGCACCGTTTTCGAATGGTACGATTTCTATCTTTACGGCTCGCTGGCGGCTTTCATCGGCGCCACATTCTTCTCGTCGGCGCCGGAAGCGACGCGCAACATTTTCGCGCTGCTTGCCTTCGCCGCCGGCTTCCTGGTCCGCCCCTTCGGCGCCTTGCTGTTCGGCCGCATCGGCGATCTTGTCGGCCGCAAATACACCTTTCTAGTCACCATGACGATCATGGGCTTGTCGACCTTCCTGGTCGGCCTCTTGCCCGGCTATGCCAGTTGGGGCATCGCCGCACCGATTATCCTGATCGGGCTGCGCATGCTGCAGGGCCTGGCGCTCGGCGGCGAGTATGGTGGCGCCGCGACCTATGTCGCCGAACACGCGCCCGACGATCGCCGCGGCTTCTACACCTCCTGGATCCAGACGACCGCGACACTCGGCCTGTTCCTGTCGCTGATCGTCATCCTCATCGTCCAGGGTTCGATGAGCAAGGAAACCTATGCCGATTGGGGCTGGCGCATTCCCTTCATCGTTTCCTTCGTGCTGCTTGCCATCTCGATCTGGATCCGACTGTCGCTCTCGGAATCGCCGACCTTCCAGCGCATGAAGGAAGAAGGCAAGGGTTCGAAGGCACCGCTCTCGGAAGCCTTTGGCCAGTGGAAGAACGCCAAGATCGCGCTGCTGGCGCTGCTCGGCCTCACCGCCGGCCAGGCCGTGATCTGGTATAACGGCCAGTTCTACGCGCTGTTCTTCCTGCAGAACGTGCTGAAGGTCGACCCGCAGTCGGTCAACATCATGATCGCGATCGCGCTTGCCGTCGGCTCGATCTTCTTCGTCGTGTTCGGCTGGCTCTCCGACAAGATCGGCCGCAAGCCAATCATCATGGCCGGCCTCGCTTTGGGTATCGTCTGCACCTTCCCGCTGTTCAAGGCGCTGACCAAGGCGGCCAATCCGGCTCTTGCCGCCGCGCAGCAGAACACCCGCGCGACGGTGACCGCGGCACCCGGCGACTGCAAGTTCCAGTTCAACCCGGTCGGTACGGCGAAGTTCACGACATCCTGCGACATCGCCACCTCGTTCCTGACCAAGAACTCGGTGCCTTATGACGTGGTCGCCACGGCGGCACCCGGGACGGCCGCCTCGGTCAAGATCGGCAACGAGACGGTGGAATCCTACGATGCCGTTGCCGCAGGCGATCAGGCCAAGGCCAAGGACGCCGCTTTCGTCAAGGCGGTCAACATGTCGTTGCGGGATGGCGGCTATCCGCTGAAGCGCGCGGCGATCAAGGTTCCGGACCAGAAGCTCGACGCCTTCATCGCGGCCAATCCCGAGCTCAAGCTCGACGCGGCGGCGATCCGCGGCGGCGAGAAGACGACCGTTGCGGTCGACCAGGCGGTTAAGGACAAGCTGCTGACCAAGGATGAGGCGGCGGGTGCGCCTGAGATCACCGTCTACAACATTCCGGGCGGCGGCGCCTTCGCCATGTTCGCCGATCCGGCCGCGGTGAACTGGCCGATGACCATCGGCATCCTGTTCATCCTCGTGCTTTTCGTGACCATGGTCTACGGACCGATCGCAGCAATCCTGGTCGAGATGTTCCCGACCCGCATCCGCTATACCGGTATGTCGCTGCCCTACCACATCGGCAATGGCTGGTTCGGCGGCCTTCTGCCGGCGACAGTGTTCGCGCTCAGCGCCTACAAGGGCGACATCTACTATGGCCTCTGGTATCCGGTGGTGATCGCGGCGATGTCGCTGATCATTGGCATGATCTTCGTCAGGGACACGCTCGGCACCGACCTGCACACCAAGCAGTAGCCGGTCGGCTGCGATACAAAAAAGCCCGGCGTGAGCGATCACGCCGGGCTTTTTCCATTCGCAAGTTTGCGGGAGACTCAGCTCTTCTGCCGCTGGCCTTCTTCTTCCTCGATCGCCGCTTCGTGGTACCAGCCGTCAAAATCGGCATGCGTGTTGCGCAGCGAGGCAAGCTCTGCCGCGAACTTGGCCTTTGCGCCTAAATTTGAGGCAGCTTTGCGCCCTGCCAGAGGGAACATCAAAATCTTCGCCGACGGACGGGACGGGGTGACTTGCATTGGCGATCTGCCTTCTTCTCCAGGAGCCAGTCGATTCATCTGTTTCCAAGATAGGTCGTGCGACTCATTTAAGCAATATGCCCACAAAAAGATCAGTATTTGCCTATTATTTATGCAAATAATGCTTCTGATCGATCCGGGCGCATCACTGAGACGGCTCAGCAAATTCAACGCTTAGCTTTGACCATTTTGCCGCACCCACCGGGACAAGTGTGGCACACGAATTGCTTTTTAACGATCGGCAGGTCGGCTCAGCCCGGCCATGCGTCGTCGCCCTGCGCGGTGATCAAGCAACGAGAGGCTCTAGAATGACCAAATACAAGCTCGAGTATATCTGGCTCGACGGATACACCCCGGTCCCCAATCTTCGCGGCAAGACCCAGATCAAGGAATTTGCCGAGTTCCCGACGCTCGAGCAGCTGCCGCTGTGGGGCTTCGACGGCTCCTCGACTCAGCAGGCCGAAGGCCACAGCTCCGACTGCGTGCTGAAGCCGGTCGCCGTGTTCCCGGATCCGGCCCGCACGAACGGCGTGCTGGTGATGTGCGAAGTGATGATGCCCGATGGCGTGACGCCGCATGTCTCCAACAAGCGCGCCACCATCCTCGATGACGAGGGCGCCTGGTTCGGCTTCGAGCAGGAATACTTCTTCTACAAGGACGGCCGTCCGCTCGGCTTCCCGGAGAGCGGCTATCCGGCGCCGCAGGGCTCGTACTACACCGGCGTCGGCTATTCGAATGTCGGCTCGGTCGCGCGCCAGATCGTCGAGGAGCATCTCGACCAGTGCCTCGCGGCAGGCATCAATCACGAAGGCATCAACGCCGAAGTGGCCAAGGGCCAGTGGGAATTCCAGATTTTCGGCAAGGGCTCCAAGAAGGCCGCCGACCAGATGTGGATGGCCCGCTACCTGCTGCAGCGCCTGACCGAGAAATACGGCATCGACATCGAGTACCACTGCAAGCCGCTCGGCGACACCGACTGGAACGGCTCGGGCATGCACGCCAACTTCTCGACCGCCTATATGCGCGAAGTCGGCGGCAAGGCCTATTTCGAAGCGCTGATGGCTGAGTTCGACAAGAACCTGTTGGATCACATCGCCGTCTACGGCCCGGACAACGACAAGCGTCTGACCGGCAAGCACGAGACCGCGCCGTGGAACAAGTTCAGCTACGGCATCGCCGACCGTGGCGCTTCGATCCGCGTGCCGCACTCCTTCGTCAAGAACGACTACAAGGGCTATCTGGAGGATCGCCGTCCGAACTCGCAGGGCGACCCCTACCAGATCGCTTCGCAGATCCTGAAGACGATCGCGTCGGTCCCGGCCAGCGGCCAGGTTTCGGCCGCCGCCTGATCCAAGCCGGGGCGCGTTCGCGCTGCGACGGATACTCTGCGACAAGAAAGCCCCGGCGGAAACGCCGGGGCTTTTTTTGCATGGGAATCGCCGGCGATCACGCCGCGCGACCTGAGCGCCGCCACCATCGGCGACAATAAAAAAGCCCTCGGAGGGAGACCTCCGAGGGCTCTAAATCTCAATCCGATCAGAAGTTTAGATCGAATAGTACATGTCGTATTCGACCGGATGCGGGGTCATCTCGAAGCGCATCACCTCGGCCATCTTCAGCTCGATGTAGCTGTCGATCTGGTCGTCGTCGAAGACGCCGCCGGCCTTGAGGAAGCCGCGGTCCTTGTCGAGGCTTTGCAGCGCCTCGCGCAGCGAGCCGCAGACGGTCGGGATCTTCTTCAGCTCCTTCGGCGGCAGGTCGTAAAGATCCTTGTCCATCGGCTGTCCCGGGTGGATCTTGTTCTTGAT
>NZ_RZSG01000542.1:0-4124 GCF_003997725.1 Mesorhizobium sp. M4A.F.Ca.ET.050.02.1.1 | reverse complement strand
AGGTCAGCCCGACCGGCATGCCGATGTCGGCCATGGTGCCCATAGGCACGGTGACGGTCGGGATGCCGAGATGTCGCCACACCAGATTGCCATTGGCGACCCAGGTGCCGTTGCGCCAGGCCAGCAGCGCAGAGGCTTCGTTGACGTCGGCATCGGCCGGGCCGACATCGGCAGCGGCGGGCAGCACCACGGCGTCGAGGCTGTTGGCGTCCAGCCAGTCCTCGAAATCGACGCACCGCGTTTGCTCCAGCCCCTCGAGGCCGGCCTGCATTGTCGGGATGCGCTCGAACGGCGTCACACCCTGCTTCGCCCGCTCGACATATTCGGCGAGGTCGAAGCCGTCGTCGCCATAGCGGTCGGGCAGCGCGCCCGGCGGCTGCGGGAAGATTTTTGCGCCGTCGACCGAAGCGAGATCGGGAATCGCCGGATCGGCGTTGGCGCGCAAAAAATCGTCCCAGGACCAGATGCAAAGGTCCCAGATCTCGCGGGCGGGGAAATCCTCAGGCACCAGCCCGCGCTCAACCATGGCCTTCGCGCCGGGACGGTCGCGCTCATAGTTGGAGACGACGGGGAAGTCGACCTCGACCACCTCGGCGCCGAGTGCTTCGAGGTCGGCCGCGGCCTGCCGCCAGAGGTCGAGCACCGAGGCGCGCGTCTCGATCGGCTTTGCTGCTTGCGCGTCGCGCCCGACATACATTCTGGGCACGCCGAGCCGCTTGCCCTCGAGCGCACCCGCCAGTGCCAACCCGGCGTAGCTCGCCGGCCTCAGCGCCGAGGCTTTCGGGATCGGCACCCAGGGCTGCATGCGCCAGAGGTCGCCGCGCGTTTCGGCATCGTCGGCGACGATCACGTCGAGCAGTTCCAGCATGTCGGCGACGGAGCGCGTATGCGGCACCACCACGTCCATCGTCGGCACCAATGGCCAGTTGCCGCGCACCGAAATAATGCCGCGCGAGGGCGTGTACGCGACCAGCGCGTTGTTGGAGGCCGGCGCGCGGCCGGACGACCAGGTTTCCTCGCCGAGGCCGAAAGCGGCGAAGCTGGCGGCCGTCGCTGTGCCCGAGCCATTGGAGGAACCGGAGCCGAAAGCAGCGGTCAGATAATCCGCATTGTAAGGGCTCTCGGCGCGGCCATAGACGCCGCGCTGCATGCCGCCATTGGCCATCGGCGGCATGTTGGTGAGACCGACCAGCACCGCGCCCGCCGCGCGCAGGCGCGCTATGGTGAAGGCGTCTTCATTGGCGACGAGTTGTTCGAACGCGGGCGAGCCGGCGGCGACCGTCAGGCCCCTCACCTTGTAGCTGTCCTTGGCGGTGTAGGAGATGCCGTCGAGCGGCCCGAGTGTTTTGCCCTCACGCCGCCGTCGGTCGGAAGCCGCCGCGTCCGCGAACATGTCGGGGTTGAGCACCGGTACGGCGTTGAGCGCGATGCCGTGGCGGTCGTAGCGCGCGATACGCCGCAAGTAAGCGCCGACCAGTTCGACGCTGGTGACGGTGCCGTCCTCCAGCGCGCGGCGCAGGTCGGCGATCGAGGCTTCGACGAGGTGGAGGTCGGGCATGGTGAAGCTCGGGTGGCGTTCAGTCATCTCTGCGGGCATCTTCTTCGCAGGGGGTAGATCGAAGCTCACGCAGGTTCTCGGAAATCGCAGAGCGTTGTGGGCAATTCGTCTCACAGAGTCTTGCTGTCGAACTGGCCGTTTTCCTTCATGAGCTCCAGATGTGTCTTGGCCGCGCTGTTGCCATGCTCCGCCGCCTTGAAGAACCATTTGGCGGCTTCCGGGTAGTTCGGCTTTCCGTCGATCCCGCGATAGTAGAGCGCACCCAGACTGAACTCAGCGTCGACATTTCCAGCCTTCGCCGCTTCCAGCCACCAGGTCTCGGCCGCTTTGTCGTCTCTGGGGGTGCCTTCGCCGTTGGCATAGGCGTAAGCCACATGCATTTCGGCCGGAACGTATCCTTGCTTCGCGGACCTGAGCCACCACGCAATGGCATCCGCGTTACTCTGCAGCACACCGGCACCCCTGGAGTAGACGTTTCCAAGGGCTTCTTGGGCCATTGCGTTGCCCTGGTCCGCCGCCTTTCGCCACAGCCTGGCAGCCTTGGCCGCGTCCTTTGGCACGCCAACCCCGTCAAAGTATATCCCACCGAGTGCGAATTGCGCTAGCTCGTTGCCCTGATCCGATGCCTTGCTCAACCAGGTGAACGCCCGACTCTCATCCTTCTCCGTCCCCTGCCCGTCCCTGTATGATATGCCGACGTTGAACTGCGCGACCGCGTGGCCGTTGATGGCGGCCTTCATCCACCACTGGAAGGCCAACCTACCATCCGGCAGAAGTCCCCTGCCTTCATGATACAAGATACCGAGCAGGTACTGGGCTTCGGCATTATCCCCATTCGCCGCCTTGGCGGCCCACGTTGCGGCCAGTCGATCGTCCCGTTCTGTTCCCTCGCCAAGGGAATAAGCCCGAGCCAGATTGTAGCCAGCTTCTACATTTCCCTCCTGAGCGGCCTTGCGCCACCAATCAACTGCTTGTCCGTAGCTCTGAGCGACACCTCTGCCCTGCGCGTAAAGGCCGCCTAGAGTGGATCGCGCAAGAATGTTGCCTTGGTTGGCCGCTTTGCTCATCCAGGCGAATGCCTGGGCGTCATCCTCGCGGACGCCTTTTCCCGTGATGTAAGCGCTTGCCACCGCGTACTGCGCATCGGCCAGGCCAGCAGTGGCGGCCTTCATCCACCATTCGAATGCCAGGCGGTCGTCCTGGCCAATCCCATGGCCCCGGAAATAGAGGGTGCCTAGCAAGGCTTGACCGTTTGGCTCGCCTCTTTCAGCGGCCCTTCTCACCCACTGCACGGCAAGCTTGTCGTCTTTCTCGACACCTTCGCCGAGGTAGTAGGCGCGACCGATGCAGTAGACAGCTTCGATACTTCCCCCATCGGCCGCCTTGCGCCACCAATAGAGAGCCTGCTCATGGCTTTGCGCAACGCCTTGGCCCTGCATATACAGGCCGCCGAGGGCGTACTGCCCATTCGCGTTACCCTTGTCGGCTGATTGCGTGGCAAATTTCAGCGCCAGTTGATCGTTTTGGTCGACACCATTGCCCTGGGAATAGGCTTGGCTGAGCCAGGACGCAGCATCGGCATTTCCTTGCTCGGCCGCCTTGCCCCACCAAAAGGCCGCCAGCTTGGCATTTTGGGCGATGCCCTGGCCGTGCCAGTACATCGCTCCCAGACCGGACTGTGCGTCGGCATGTCCCATTTTGGCCAGCAGAGCGGTCTGGCGAAATTGCTCGCTATAATCCTTGGCCAAAAAAGCTGCTTGCGCCTTCCTTATGGCCGACCACTGCACATAGTAATTTCGGGCAGGTCCAAGCAGCACGAAAGCGGCGAGTAACACCAAGACGACGGGAAGAACTGTTCGTCTACGCCGCGCGGGTGGGCTGAAAACAGTTGTATCCGCCTCTGGCGTCCAGTCGTTATTGCTCAAGGTCCCCAACCCATTTGCAGCCACCAGCAATCATTAGCGCAAGCCAGGCCGTTCTGGAACATCCGCAGCTGTCGATCTTTCCGCTACTCCGGCGCGCCCGCGAACAGCACCACCCCCTCGCCGCCGGCCGCCGGCCAGTCGCGGATGGTGCGGTCGTAGCCGCCGGTGAGCAGCGTGCCGTCGGCGGCGAAGGCGACCGCGTAGATCGGGCCGGTGCCGGGGTCGAACTCGGCGATCTGGTCGCCGGTGTCCATGTTCCAGATGCGCGCCGTGCCGTCGAGCGAGACCGATGCAAGCCGCTTGCCGTCGGGGGACAGCGCGATTTCATAGACGGTGCCGGAATGGCCTTCGAAGCGGCGCACTTCCCTGAAGCTGTCCAGGTCCCAGAGCTTGATCGTGTAGTCGCCGCTGCCGGTGATCGCATGGTGCCCGTCAGCGGTGAAGACGGCGCCATAGGCGCCCTGCTCGTGCCCGTGCCAGCTGCGCAGTTGCTTGCCCGAAACAATGTCCCAGAGTTTCAGCTCGCCATCGATGCTGCCCGACAGGGCTTTCGTGCCGTCGGGCGAGACGGCGACCGAGCTCACCGACCAGTCATGGCCCGACAGCACATGCAGCACGACGCCCTTCTCGAGATCCCAGAC
>NZ_RZSG01000541.1:0-4128 GCF_003997725.1 Mesorhizobium sp. M4A.F.Ca.ET.050.02.1.1 | reverse complement strand
GGTAGCCGTCGAGGAACAGGTAGCCGAAATTGAGGTTGAGGGCAGGGCGAATGGCGGCGATGCGGCGGTGGCCGCGCGCCACCAACCTGTCGACGGCGTCGCTGCCGGCCTTCTCGAAATCGAGGTCCAGCGAAGGGTATGACTTGCCACCCGAACGGCTGCGGCCGAGCGTGGCGAAGGGAAAGCCTCTCTCGGCCAGATAATCGATGCGCTCGTCCTCGCGCCGTGTCCAGGCCAGCACTACCGCGTCGGCGCGGCGTGTCTCGACCACGCGGCGCAAGCGCTCCTGCTGGTAGTCGCCGGGCGCGCCCATCACCACGGTAAGGTCCAGCCCGCTTTCGGCGAGCCTGCCCTGCAGCCCGATCAGCAGCGGGATGAAGAACGGTTCGCCATATTGCTGGTCGCCCGGATGCGGCTGCAGCATGAAGGCGATCGAACGGGTGGCGCCTTGCCGCAAGCTGCGGCCGGACTGGTTGGGGGCGTAGTTCAGCTTCTTGGCCGCATCCAGCACGCGCTGGCGCGTGTCGGCATTGACGTCGGCGCGGCCGTTCAGCGCGCGCGACACGGTGCCGATCGAAATGTTCAGGTGACGCGCAAGGTCGTGGATGCTGGACGCCAAGGACGGTTCTCCCCTGCCTTGGCTAGCACCGGCTGCCGCTCAGGCCAAGGCTTTGGGATGATTTTCGCAAAACAGCCGATTGACATTCTACGCTATCGGGTGTGTTCTCGTAAACGTTTACGGAAAAACGTTTACGGTGATGCCGTGGACGCCGTGACGATCGGCCTGGAGGGGCCGAGCGGAGGAGGAGCGCTGGATGAAGGTCGTCCTGGCCGGCTGCGGAGCGATGAGCAGGCAGTGGCTCGATGCCGCGAGGCAGATCGACGGGCTTGCCATTGTCGGCCTTGTCGATCTCGACGCCGAGCGGGCGAAGGCGAGGGCAACCGAATACGCGCTTTCCGCCGCCGTCATCGGCACCAATCTCGACGCTGTCCTTGATGAGACCAAGCCTGACGCAGTGTTCGACGTCGTCGTTCCCGCCGCCCGCCGTGACGTCGCGCTTTCGGCCTTTGCCCACAACTGCCATCTGCTGACCGAAAAGCCGCTCGCCGACAGTCCGGAAAATGCGCGCGCCATCATCGAGGCCGCGCGCCGGGCGGGGCGCGTCCATGCCGTCGTGCAGAACCGCCGCTATGTCGCCAATGTCCGGCGCATCCGTCGCTTTCTCGACTCCGGCGCCATCGGCAAGCCGACCAGCATCCATGCCGATTTCTTCGTCGCACCGCATTTCGGCGGCTTTCGCGAGGAGATGGCGCATGTGCTGCTGCTCGACATGGCGATCCACACCTTCGATGCCGCCCGCTACATGGCCGCCGGCAAGCCGGCCAGCGTCTACTGCCAGGAGTGGGAGCCGGCCAGTTCCTGGTACCGGCAGGGATCGTCGGCCAGCGCCGTCTTCGATTTCGGCGGCGGCAAGGTCTTCACCTATGCGGGCAGCTGGTGCGCCGATGGCTTCCGGACCAGCTGGGAAGGGAGCTGGCGCATCGTCGCCGAGCGCGGCAGCCTGCTCTGGGACGGCTTTGATGGGCTGAAGGCGGAGGCTGTGATTCCGGGCCGCGACGGTCTGTTCGACAAAATCCAGCCAATCGAGGTGCCGCCACTCGACGCATCCGACCGCGTCGATGGTCATCTCGGCATCATCAGGGATTTCATGCATGCGGTCGAGACCGGCACCGAGCCGGAAACGCGCGGCACCGACAACATCAACAGCCTGGCCATGGTCTTCGGCGCGATCGAAAGCGCCGAGACCGGGCATCGCGTGGCCATCGGACAGGAAGCATAATGACGCCAAACCCGCTCCTCGATATCAGGATCGGCACCATGGTTCGGGCCAATCTCGACGACCCGGCCGCCTATATCAAACAGATCCTGCCGCTCGGCTTCGAGAGCATCCAGCCGTTCTTCTGGCAGACGCTTGGCGGCAAGGACCTGCCGCGGCTCGCCGGCCAGATCCGCGAGGCGATCGGCGATGCCGACGTCACCATCTCGTCGATCGGCGTGTTCGGCAATCCGCTGGAGAGCGGCGAGGTCGATCGCGGCGTGCTCGCGGCCTGGGAGACGGTCATCGACCATGCGCATCTGTTCGGCGCTTCCACGGTCAGCGGCTTCACCGGCCGCATCCGCGGCAAGCCGCTGACCGATAGCCTGCCGCGCTTCCGCGAGGTCTGGGGGCCGCTGGCGAAGCGCGCCGCGGACAAGGGCGTGCGCATCGCCTTCGAGAATTGCGCCATGGACGGCAACTGGGCTGCCGGCGACTGGAACATCGCCCACAATCCCGACGCATGGGAGCTGATGTTCAATGAATTGCCGGATGACAATCTCGGCCTCGAATGGGAACCCTGCCATCAGCTCGTCTACCTGATCGACCCGATGCCGCAGATCCGCAAATGGGCGCCGCGCATCTTCCATGTCCACGGCAAGGACGCCACCGTGCGCTGGGACGTCATCCGCGAGCACGGCGTGTTCGGCCGGCTGCCCTTCGTGCAGATGCGCACGCCGGGCTTCGGCGACAGCGACTGGACGCGGGTGATCAGCGAATTGCGGCTGGCCGGCTACAAGGGCGCCATCGACATCGAGGGTTGGCACGACCCTGTCTATCGCGACGACCTGGAGATCACCGGGCAAGTGCGCGCGCTGGATTATCTCAAGCAATGCAGGGGAGGTGCCAGCTACCTGCCAAATCCGATGTGAGGCCAAATTTGACGTGAGTGGCCGGCGGGAGGAGCCGGCCGGCCAGTTTTGCGGCGCACTGCCGAAACGAATGTCGAAAACCCTCGCTTGGCGAGGAAACAAAGGGAGGAACGTGCATGAGCATCGCATTGAGAACGACACTACTGCGCACGACTGTTGTGGCCGCCGCCACGGCGCTTGCCGCCGCCATTTCCACCTTGCCGGCGCAGGCGCTCGACGCCCAATGGTGCAAGGACGTCCACATCCGCTTCTTCGTCGGCGGGGCAGAGGGCGACGCCTTCGGTACCATCGTCTATAATGGCGCCAAGCAGGCGGCGGCCGATCTCGGCCCCAAGGTCGACTACATCTTCTCCCAGTGGGACGTCGAGAAGATGGTGCAGCAATTGCGCGAGGCGGTTGCGGTCAAGCCCCAGGGCATTGCTATGATGGGCCATCCGGGCGACGCCGCTATCATGCCGCTGGCCGAGCAGGCGCACAAGGACGGCATCAAGATGATGTACCAGAACGTGCCGGTGCCGAAGGTGGTGGCGGCGTTCGGCGGCGGCTATGTCGGCGCGCAGCAGGAGCAGCAGGGCCGCGCGCTCGGCGCCGAGGCGTTCAAGCTGGCCGGGCTCAAGGCCGGCGACAAGGCGATCATGATCGGCCCGTTCGAAAACGAGAGCCGCGGCGCGCGCGAGCGCGGCACGGTCGCGGCCCTGAAGGAGGCCGGCGTCGAGGTCATCCAGCTGTCCTCGCCGCCGAGCGGCGAATGGGCGTCGGACCCCAACCTCGCCATTCCGGTGATCACTGCGGCACTGCTCAACCATCCCGACGTCAAGGCGGTTGGCTATCCCGGCGGACAGATGCTGGGCAACGTGCCGACCTACATGCAGGCGGCGGGGCGCAAGGCAGGCGAGATCTTCAATTTCGGCTTCGACACCAGCCCGCAGATCGTCGAGGGCTTCAAGGGTGGCTGGGTGCAGTTGACGGCCGACCAGCAGCCGTTCATGCAGGGCTATCTGCCTATCCTCAGCCTCTGCCAGCAGGTGGTGCTGGGCCTCGCGCCGATGAATGTCGACACCGGCGCCGGCTTCGTCACGCCGCAGAATTACGAGATCGTCGCCGAGCTGGCCAAGCAGGCGCTGCGCTGACCTCCCAAGGCTGCCGGCCGGGATTTCGCCCGGCCGGCGGGGCCGCCGGCGAGGAGGCCGGCAAGACAGACAATCCGAGCGAGGATCGCATGGGCGAACGCATCATCGAACTGCGCGACATCAAGAAGTCCTATGGCCAGGTCTATGCGCTTGGCGGCGTCAACCTCAGCGTCGACCGCGGCGAGGTGGTCGGCCTGATCGGCGACAATGGCGCCGGCAAGTCGACGCTGATCAAGATCCTGTCAGGCG
>NZ_RZSG01000540.1:0-4142 GCF_003997725.1 Mesorhizobium sp. M4A.F.Ca.ET.050.02.1.1 | reverse complement strand
CGTTCGACGATTTCATCCAGATCGACGCGCCGATCAACCATGGCAATTCCGGCGGCCCGCTGGTCGATGTCGGCGGCAATGTCGTCGGCATCAACACCGCCATCTTTTCGCCTAATGGCGGCAGCGTCGGCGTCGGCTTCGCCATTCCGTCCGACCAGGCGCAAAAGGTGATCGCCAAGCTGATGAAGGGCGGCGACATCGAGTACGGCTATCTCGGCGTGCAGATCCAGCCGGTGACGCAGGACGTGGCAAGTGCCATGGGGCTCGACCACCCCGGCGGCGCGCTTGTCGCCGCGGTCACCGAAGGGTCGCCCGCGGCCAAGGCCGGCATTGCGACCGGCGATGTCATTACCGGCTTCGCCGGCCAGGAGATCAAGGATCCCAAGGATCTGTCGCGCGCCGTCGCCGAGGTCTCGCCTGGCGCCAGGGAAACGCTCGACGTCTGGCGCAACGGCAAGATCGTGCAGATCTCCGCTGATGTCGGCCGCAACTCGGAAGACGTTAAGACCGCGTCCGATGGCGAGGGCGGCAAGCCGTCGGCCGGGCAGGCCCTGCGCGTCCCGTCGCTCGGCCTTGGCCTCACCGACATCACGCCCGATGTCCGCGAGGAGTTGAACCTGGCCGACAATCAGCGCGGCGCCTTGGTCGAGCGCGTCAATCCGGACAAGGCGGCTTCGGCGGCCGGCCTCGAGCCGGGCGATGTCATCGTCGCCGTCGACCGGACCCCGGTGAAGAGCGCCAGGCAGGCGAACCAGGCGATCGCCGAGGCAGGCAAGTCCGGCCGCAAGTCGGTGCTGCTGCTCGTCGACCGCGGCGACGCGCAGATCTTCGTCGCCGTGCCTTTCGCCGCAGGCTGAGGCCTGGCGCCGGCGACAGGCCAGACACAAGGCCCGCCGCCGGCATTTTTTCTGTTGCCCGCCGGGCCATCTTCGAGAACATTGCGCTGGGCCGGCAAACGGCCCCACGCAAAGGGATGTGCTGATGGTCACCCGTGGTTTCGTTTCCGGACGGCGTCCCCCCACGGACCATGACACGCGCATCCCGCCGGGCCAGTATCTCGAGCAGGGCTTCCCGGTGCTGTCGGCCGGGCCGACGCCGCATGTGCGCACCGAGGACTGGTCGTTCACCCTCAAGCACGGCCCTCGCCCGATCAAGAAATGGAACTGGGCCGAGTTCAGCGCGCTGCCGCTGACCAGGATGACGCGCGACATCCATTGCGTGACCGCCTGGACCAAGTTCGACACCGCCTGGCAAGGCGTGCTGGTCGACGACATCCTCGCCGATGCCGGCATCGCGCCGCCGACCGCCTACACGCTGGCGCTCTCGTTCGACGGCTACACCACCAATGTGCCGGCCAAGGATCTGCTCGACGGCAAGGCGATGGTGGCGCTGCTCTACGAGGGCAAGCCGATCACGCCGGACCATGGCGGACCGGCGCGGCTTCTTGTGCCGCATCTCTATTTCTGGAAGTCGGCGAAATGGCTGAACGGGCTGCAGTTCACCGAGCGCGACGAGCCGGGCTTCTGGGAATTGCGCGGCTACCATATCTATGGCGACCCGTGGCGCGAACAGCGCTATTCGGGCGATCCATGAGCGAGGCCTCGGCCGCGCAATCGCCCTGGCAGACGGCGAGGATCGTGCGCATCGAGAAACGCACGCCGCGTGTCACGAGCTTCTTCTTCAAGCTGTCGCGGCCTTTCCTCCACCTGGCCGGACAGCATGTCGACGTCAGGCTGACGGCGCCGGACGGCTATCAGGCGCGCCGCTCCTACTCCATTGCCTCGGCGCCGGAGAGCGCCGGCACGGTCGAGCTGGCGATCGAGAGGCTCGAGGATGGCGAGGTGTCGCCCTTCTTCCACGAGGTTGCGGCGGTCGGCGACGAGATCGAATTGCGCGGGCCGCTCGGCGGCCATTTCATCTGGTCGGCCGGTGATGGCGGGCCGATCCTGCTGGTGGGCGGCGGCTCAGGCGTGGTGCCGCTGATGGCGATGGTGCGTCACCGCAGCGTGCGGAAATCGGCCGCGCCGGTCGCTCTGGTGTTTTCGGCGCGGGTCTGGGACGAGGTGATCTTCCGCGACGAGTTGATCGGCCTCGACGACCGGCGCGACGGCTTCGACTTGGTGCTGACGCTGACGCGCGAGCCGGCCCAGCGAGCCTCGGACTATTCCAGGCGCATCGACGCCGCGATGATGGTGCAGGCCATGGAGCGGCTGCCCAAGCCACCGATTCTCGCCTTCGTCTGCGGCTCGAATGCCTTCGTCTCGGCCGCCGCCCAGGCGCTCATCGATGCCGACGTGCCGGCTGGCTTGATCCGCACGGAACGCTACGGCGTTTGAGCAGGCCGCGAGGAGGTCGTTGTCAGGAAACCGGCGAGAACTTTGCCGAGACGAGCTGGAAGGGCAGCGCGCCATAGGTGGCGACGGCGGTCTCGTCGTCCCAGGTGCGGAACTGGCGGGATGGCCGCGCCTCGATCACCAGCGTGCGCCCCGCCGTCGGGTCGAGCGCCACCTTGCCGCGAAAGCGCAGCACCCGTTCCCCGCCGGCGCGGCTGATCGCCAGGGCGCGCAAACGGGCGACATGCCGGCCATCGCCGTTGATCTCCATCTCGATGCGGCGGCGCACCGGCGGCACGGCGATCCGGACCGTCACCTCCAGCATGATCTCGCCGCCCGGGTCGGGACAGTCGATTGCCTGCGACATCACGAAAGGCGATGATTGCCTCTTCGCCCTACCGGCCACCCGCCTGCCGCGCCAGACGACGTCCGGTTCGTCCTGGCGCAACCGGCCGCTCTTGCGCTTCAGCCGCAACTGCTTGGCAAAGCCGCGCGACAGCCAGGTAAGCCCGCCGAAATCGGTGCGCGGCTTGGCCTGCAGCACTGAGGACAGCCGCGACAGGCCGGAGCGGTCGGCCATGCCGATCGTGCTGGCGAGCACCGTTTCAGGCACCGGAATGCCGATCTCGAGCGCGAGATAGGAGAGCGCCACCGCAGCGGCGACGGCGAGGCCGCGCCTGGCGATCACGTCGAGGAACACATCCCAGTCGGCGTCGCCGCCGCGGATGGCCACCGCGCAATCGACGAGCCAGTCGCTGTGGGTGTGGGCATCGAGCCCACCATGCGCGATGGCGAGCGCGATGCGGTCGGCGGGCGACGGCACGAAGACGCCGACACCGCTGAATTCCGCCGCGATCGCCCGCCGCCAGATCGCCAGGTCATCCTCGGCGCTTTGCTGCGATCCGTCATAGGCGAGCTGGTGCAGGTCGATGTCGCCGAAATTGCCCTTGAAGAAATTCATCGAGCGCAGCGATGCCAGCCGTGTCCTAAGATAGGACGGGCTGACGCCACTGGCGATCTGCCAGTCGCGATCGCGCAGCACGTCGAAGGCAACCCGCATGTGCTGAGGGCGCACCAATATGTCGATGTCGTGCGCCACGCGGCCACGCTGCGCGGAGGCATTCACGGCGATGCGGCTGGCGCCCTTGATCAGCATGACCGGCGCGCCCGCCTCCACCATTGCCTTCAGCGCCGGCTCGGCCTCGCGCATGGCCAGGCGCGACTTGGTCCACAGCATCTTCTGCAGCCCGACAAGACGCGGATAGGCGGGATGGGCGGCGAGCTTGCGGCCGAAGCGGTCGGAAATCGCGGCGAGCAGCCGGTGCTCCCGGAAGGAGACGAGGTCGATATCGTTTTCGTCCAGCCAGCGCGCCGCGTGCTGGCTGGCCGCGTCCTCGTCGGGCAGGAGCGCGGCCTTGAGCAACTGGTCGAGCTTGCCGGTCGGCCAGGACCAGCCATAGTCGGGAAAGCGACGGCCGATGGAACGTATCCTGGCCATCAGCCGGAGCCCGGTCTGTTCTGCGCGCGGCGCAGCATGGCGGCGCGGACCACCTCCAGATAGCCGCGGTCGCGCGCGTCGCGCCCATAGGACAGGCTGCCGGGCCTAATGCGCCTGAGCGCCAGCACCTCGTCCAGCATGTCGAGCACGAAGCCCGCCTCGCGCGCCCTGGCGATCCAGTCGATCATCTCGCCGCGGCCGCCCGGCGGATCGACGATCGGCCCGACCGCCTCGGCTACCTCGCGGCGGATCACCATCGTCGTGCGAAACCAGCCGGGCGTCGTGCCCGCCTCCGGCAGATCGGGCCGGTC
>NZ_RZSG01000053.1:0-17202 GCF_003997725.1 Mesorhizobium sp. M4A.F.Ca.ET.050.02.1.1 | reverse complement strand
CTTTACGACGATCTGAAGCGTCGCATCCTGACGATGGAACTCGATCCGGACGAGGATCTGGACGAGGTAGCGTTAAGCGAGCGCTACGGCCTGTCGCGCACTCCGGTGAGGGAAATCTTCCGCAGATTGGAGGGCGAAGGCTACATCGAAATTCGCGCCAACCGGGGTGCCCGGGTCGTTCCGATGAATCACTCGACCCTTAGGCAGTTCTTCCTCGTCGCTCCCATGGTCTACGCCGCCATCGGCCGGCTGGCGGTGCAAAACTTCAAGCCTTCGCAGTTGGTAGACCTGAAAGACACGCAGGAGCGTTTCCGCGCCGCGAGCAAGTCGGGCGACGCACTGTCGATGGTGGTCGAGAACAACAGGTTTCACGAGATCATCGGCGAGATGTCCGGAAATGCCTATCTTCAGCCGAGCCTCGGCAGGCTGCTGATCGATCACGCCCGTATCGGCCACACCTTCTTCCGGCCCCGCAATGATGACATGCGTCGGCGTTTGGGGATCGCCGTCGAACACCATGACGGCTTCATCTCGGCCATTGGCGGTCATGATGAGAACGCTGTCGTCGACCTGGTGTTCGAGCATTGGGAACTGTCGCGCGAGACCATGGAGATGTTCATCGCACCTCAAGGCTTGAAGGCGGATGCCCTGGTCGGCGATTCCTGACGGCTGCGCTCTGTCCTTCTGAAAAACCTTCCATTCTGCCACGTTATGGTTTGTCTGGGACTGTTGGTCGGCTGCGGCGCCACGCTCGCGAGACTCCCAATAGCCGCCAGTCCGCATAGCATGCGGCGTCATCGAGGCATGCCTGCCCTTTTCGCTCTGATTCTGTCACGCCGCCCGGTTGCGGCTCTGTCCCGGCGCCATTGTCGTCGCATCTCCGGCCACGGACGGCGGTTCGGTTCAGGGCATCAGCATTGTGTTATCCAATTATAAGATTTGTGTACCCAAAAAATACAATTTGTTGACTCCGGCACGCCGGTGTGCAATCTTGCGCGCCATCAAATGCGATCGACCGGGTTTCGGGCGCTGAGGATTTCTCAGGAGAGTTCTCAGACGGTTCTCCTTTGGCCGAATGACGCATTGGTCGGAAACGGCCGCTCCGGGACAGGAAGCCTGCATGAACATGTCCGATTTCCCTTTCTCAGGATTGAACCTCGCGATTGCCACGCCATTCGACGCGCAAGGTCGCATCGATCTCGGCAGGCTCGAGCAGAACATCGAGCGCTATATCGCGGCCGGCATACGGGGCTTTGTTCTGAGCTCGGGCACGGGCATGCACGCATACCTGTCGGCGGACGAGTCGAAGTCTCTGGTCAAAAAGGGCGCCAAGATCATCAACGGGCGCGCCAAGATCATTGTGCAGACCTGCGCGCTGCTCGTCGAAGATGTTGTCGAGCGGACCCGCCACGCCAAGGATTGCGGCGCCGATGGGGTGATGGTGCTGCCGCCCTTCTTCGAAGGCCCAACGGATGACCGGGGCATTGTCGACTTCTACACGGAGGCCGCAAAGGGCGGACTGCCGATCATCGGCTACAACGTGCCCCAGGCGGTGGGCGTTGCGATCACGCCCTCGCTGCTGAGGGAACTGTGCGCGATTCCAGGCTTCTGCACCGTCAAGGATAGCGGCGGCGATCTCGGCAAGCAGGCTTCGCTCATTCGCACCGGCCTTCCGGTCATGAATGGCGCCGACCACCTGGTGGCCTATGCCCTCTACGCGGGATGCAGCGGCCTGATATGGGGCGGAGCAAATTTTGCGCCCAGGACAACCGTGGCCCTGGTTGAAGCGGCAGCCTCAAAAGACTGGGCTGACGTGCGCAAAATCTGGGCGTCGCTCGAGCATGTCATGTCCCTTCTTTGGCAGGGCGACTACGTGCAGTCGGTCTATGCCGCGGCAGACTTGGTCGGCTATGGCGCCGGAAGTCCCCGCAAGCCTTTGCGCGCGCTCCCCGCCGACAGAGTAGCGACGCTGCGACGGGCGCTCGGCACCCTCGTCGAGCGCGAGGCGGCCTGATCGTGAGCCAGAAAGCCAAAGTCTTCTCAACTTTCCTGCCGGCGAACCGTGGCGCCTCACCTGTCACGTCGATCGGGGCAAAGGTGCGGATGGCGGTTCGCGAGTGGAGGGCGGGCCGATCCGCGACGTCGGGGTAGGCGGCGTCGCTGCAGGCGCAATCGGGAGACGATGAAACGCCTTCTTGCATCACCCTGCTAGTTCAGTTTCGCCGGGCGGCGTGGGTTCGGTGTCGGTCTGTCAATAAGCCACGCGAAGAATGAGGAGAACAAAATGAGACAACTACTATTTCCTGCCGTTGCCCTCGGAGCGCTGCTTACCGCAGGTGCCGCACAGGCGGCTTGCGGCGACGTTACATTGGCGGTCTTCAGCTGGCAGTCGGCCGAGGCGATGTCCAATGTCGACCAGTTCATCCTGAAGAACGGCTACGGCTGCAACGCCACGACGGTTGCGGGCGACACCGTGCCGACGATCACCGCGATGATCGAGAAGGGCCAGCCGGACATTTCTTCGGAATCGACGCCAAGCCTGCTCGGTGACGTCTATATCAAGGGCGCCGCCGAGGGGCGGATCAGCCAGATCGGCACGGCGATCAGCGACGGGCAGGTTTCCGGCTGGTACATTCCCCAATATGTCGCGGATGCGCATCCCGATATCAAGACCGTCGACGACGCCATGAAGCATCCGGAGCTGTTCCCGGCTCCGGAAGACCCCTCGAAAGGCGGCGTTATCCAGGGCCCGCAGGGTTGGGGCGACACGGTCGTGACGGCGCAGCTCTACAAGGCCATTGAGGGTGACAAGAAGGGCTTCGAGTTGGTCCCCACCGGCTCGGCGGCAGCGCTCGATGGCGTCATCTCCAAAGCCTATGAACAGAAGCAGGGATTCCTCGCGCAATATTGGGCACCGACATCCCTTCTGGTGAAGTATCCGATGGTGCGCCTCGAAATGGCTCATGACGATGCCGAGTGGGCGCGTTGCACGTCAAAGCAGGACTGTCCGGATCCGAAGCCGAACTACTGGAAACAGGCTGAGATGGTGACGCTGGCCAGCAGCAAGTTCACCCAGCGTGACGACGTCGGCCCGGTCAAGGACTACCTCGCCAAGCGCAGCTGGACCCAGGCTGAAGTCGGCAAGGTGATGCTGTGGATGACCGACAACCAGGCCAATGGCGAGGACGGCGCCAAGTGGTTCATCAAGAACATGCCGGAAGTCTGGACCAAGTGGGTCCCGGCTGACGTCGCCGAAAAGGTCAAAGCCGCGCTCTAAATCGGGCAATCGGGCGGGTGGAGGCTTTGAGCGTATTCAAGGCCTCCACCTAGGCGGCTCGGTCCGCCGGCGTAGCCTTTGTTCCCTGCTCTCGGCCTATGGCCGGCAATGTGTCCCCAATGGCGCAATCACAATAGGGCATCGCGATATGGATTGGCTTTTCAGATTCCCTCAACTCGACCCTGAATTCCTGCTTGCGGTGAAGCGGTCTATCGACGGCGCCCTGAAGGCGCTGACGCGCGGCTACGGTCAGGCGATCGAAGACTTCTTCTATCCGCTGCTGCGCGTTCTCGTCTTCTTCGAAAGCACCATCTCGAACGCGCCCTGGCCGCTGGTCGTGCTCGCCCTGGCGGTCATCGCCTGGTTTGCGGCACGGCGCTGGGCTGTGGTTGCCGCCGTTGTCGGCACGCTCATCGCCATCGGCCTCCTTGGCCTGTGGCAGGACGCGATGAAGACGATCTCGCTTGTCTTCACCGCGACGATCTTCGCCATCGCCATCGGCATTCCGCTCGGCATCCTGATGAACCGCTACAAGCGCGTCGGCGCGGTCATGCACACGGTGCTCGACGTCATGCAGACGATGCCGCCCTTCGTCTATCTCATTCCGGTCGTCATGCTGCTCGGCATTGGCCGGGTGCCGGGCTTCATCGCGGTGGTGATCTATGCCATCCCGCCGATCATCCGCCTCACCGACCTCGGCATCCGCCTGGTCGACAAGGAGGTGCTGGAGGCCGCCGACGCCTATGGCTGCTCGCGCTCGCAAAAGCTCTGGAAGGTACAGATCCCGCTCGCCATGCCGACCATCATGGCCGGCATCAACCAGACCATCATGATGGCGCTCGGCATGGTGGTCATCGCCTCGATGATCGGCGTGCAGGGGCTCGGCCTCAACGTTCTCCAGGCCATCGCCAACCAGTACTTCACGCAAGGCATCTTCAACGGCTTTGCCATTGTCGGCATCGCGATCATTTTCGACCGCATCAGCCAGGCCTATGGCCACCGGCTGCAGAAGCATCGGGGTGCAACTCATGACTAGCAACAACGCCTCAATCGAAATCCGTGACCTGTACAAGATCTTCGGCAAATCTCCGGAGAAATACGTCGATGCGGTCCGCAACGGTCTGTCGAAGACCGAACTCGGCAGGACGCATGGCCACATTCTGGGGCTGAACAAGATCAACATCTCCATGCCGGCGGGCAAGGTCCAGGTCGTCATGGGGCTATCGGGCTCAGGCAAGTCGACGCTGATCCGCCACATCAACCGGCTGATCGAGCCGACATCTGGCTCGATCATGATCGACGGGCGCGACGTTCTGGAAATGTCGGAGCTGGAGCTGCGCGAGTTCCGCCGCAACCACACCGCGATGGTGTTCCAGAGATTTGGACTGCTGCCGCACCGGTCCGTCATCGACAACGTCACGTTCGGACTGGAGGTGCGTGGTGTCGAGGCGGCGAAGAGCCGTGACATCGGCATGCGCTGGATCGAGCGCGTCGGCCTCGCCGGCTTTGAGCAGCGCTATCCGGACGAACTGTCCGGCGGCATGCAGCAGCGCGTCGGGCTTGCCCGCGCACTCAGCAACAATGCCTCGATCCTGTTGATGGACGAGGCCTATTCGGCTCTCGATCCACTGATCCGGACCGACATGCAGACCATGCTGCTCGATCTGCAGACCGAACTGAAGAAGACCATCGTCTTCATCACCCATGATCTCGATGAGGCGCTGCGGCTCGGTGACCAGATCGTCATCTTGCGCGACGGTTCGATCATCCAGCAGGGCAACAGCCAGGACATCCTCTTGCGCCCTGCCGACGACTACATCGAGCGGTTCGTCAAGGACGTCAATCGCGGCCGCTTCATCAAGGTCGACGCTGTCATGGAGCCGCCGCCGCAATCCGAGAGCAGACCGCTGCCGAAGCTGAAGTCCGGCTTGACGCTCGAGATCGCCGCCAAGGAACTAACCAACTCTTCCTATGACGCGGCCTTCGTCACCGCAGACAGCGGCCAGCCGCTCGGGTTGATTTCCCTGCGGCAGATCACGGCGGCTCTATCATCCGGGTCGGCCGCGTGAAGATACGCAATTAGCGTCCTCCGGACGCTGATGAACGTTCCGAACGGGATAAGCGCTCCGGGGCTTGCCGGGGCGCTTTGACAAGAAAGCTCGCAGAAGGGCCGAATGACGCATTGGCCGAAACCGCCATTCCATTGACGGAGAACTATCTTGAAATTCGAAGGCATCTACACACCGGCGATCACGCCGCTCGGCCCCGATGGGCGGATCGATAACGCCGCGTTCGCGGACGTTCTGGAGTCACTTATTGAAGCCAAAGTGCACGGCATCATCATTGGCGGATCGACCGGCGAATACTACGCCCAGAGCACCCAGGAACGCTTCGCTCTCGGCGCCTACGCCAAGAAGGTGATTGGCACCCGCATCCCCCTCATCATCGGCACGGGTGCTATCAGGACCGAAGACTCGGTCGAATACGCCAAGGCGGCGAAAGAGATCGGCGCCGACGCGATCCTCGTATCGTCGCCGCCCTACGCCTTGCCGACGGAGCGCGAGAATTCGGTTCATGCCCTCACTGTGGACCGCGCCGCGAACCTCCCGATCATGCTCTACAACTACCCGGCGCGCATGGGTGTCATGATGGGGGAGGAGTATTTCTCCCGCATCGGAAAATCCCGGAATGTCGTCGCCATCAAGGAGAGCTCCGGCGACATGGGCAATCTGCATCGGCTGGCCCGCAAGTTCCCGCACATCTCGCTGTCCTGCGGCTGGGACGACCAGGCCCTCGAATTCTTCGCTTGGGGCGCCAGGAGCTGGGTCTGTGCCGGCTCGAACTTTCTCCCGCGCGAGCACGTCGCGCTCTACGAGGCGTGCGTGCTCGAGAAGAATTTCGACAAGGGCCGCGCGATCATGACCGCGATGCTGCCGCTGATGGATTTCCTCGAATGTGGAAAATTCGTCCAATCGATCAAGCATGGATGTGAGCTGATCGGCCTGAAGGCAGGTGGCGTTCGTGCGCCGCTGCGGCCTCTCAACTCAGAAGAAAAGCGAACCCTGCAGACTGTCGTCGCCACCTTGAAGCGCACGGTCGCCCAGATCACTTCAGGAGCAAACCATGCATGAGCCTTTGACCGCCGCCGAATACAGGGCGCTCGCCGCGGAGATCCAATTCCCGACCAACGCCTTTGTTGATGGGGCATTCCGTCCGGCGAATTCCGGCAAGACATTCAAGACGACAAATCCGGCTACCGGCGAGACGCTTGCCGAGATCGCCGCCTGCGATTCAACCGATGTCGATTTCGCCGTGGCCAAGGCCAGGGAAGCCTTCGATGACGGCCGCTGGCAGCACCTCTCGCCCGCGGAGCGCAAGGCCGTCCTCCTCAGATTCGCCAAGCTCTTGGAGCGCAACCGCCACGAGCTTGCGGTCATGGAGAGCCTCGACAGCGGCAAGCCGATTCGCGAATGCCAGACCGTCGACGTGCCGGATACGATCCATACCCTGCGCTGGCACGCCGAGCTCATCGACAAGCTCTACGACAACACGGCGCCTGTCGGCTCGAAGGCGCTGACCATGGTCGTGCGCGAACCGGTCGGCGTGGTCGGCTGCGTCCTGCCGTGGAACTTTCCGCTGCTGATGCTGGCCTGGAAGATCGGGCCGGCGCTGGCCGCCGGGTGCTCGGTGGTCGTGAAGCCCGCCCAGGAGACAACACTGACGACGCTTCGTGTCGCCGAGCTGGCCCACGAGGCCGGTATTCCGGCCGGTGTCTTCAATGTCGTGCCTGGCGGCGGCAAGGATGTCGGCGAACCGATCGGCATGCACATGGGCGTCGACATGGTGGCCTTCACCGGATCGACGCCGACCGGGCGCCGCTTCCTGCGCTACGCGGCGGACTCCAATCTTAAGCGCGTCGTGCTGGAATGCGGCGGCAAGAACCCGGCGGTGGTTCTCGACGATGCCGAGGATCTCGACCTGGTCGCCGAGCAGGTTGTCAACGGAGCCTTCTGGAACATGGGCGAGAATTGCTCGGCCACGTCGCGGCTTATCGTCCAGGCCAGCATCAAGGACGAATTGCTGCAGCGGATCGGCGCCTATATGCGCGAGTGGAAGACCGGCGATCCGCTCGACCCGGAAAACCGCATCGGCGCACTGGTCAGCAAGAGCCATTTCGAAAAGGTGAAATCCTTTCTCGCCGATGCAAAGACCGAAAAGCTCACGGTCGCCCACGGCGGCGGCACGCAGAAAGGCATCTATGTCGAGCCGACGGTCTTTGACGGTGTCACCCCTTCGAGCCGGCTGTTCCAGGAAGAGATTTTTGGTCCGGTCCTCTCGGTCACGACATTCAATTCGCTGGCTGAGGCGATCGCGCTTGCCAACGACACCAACTACGGCCTGACCGCGTCCGTCTATACGGGGAGCCTGCGCAAGGCGATCAAGCTTTCGCGCGAAATCCGCGCCGGTGTTGTCACCGTCAACTGCTTCGGTGAAGGCGATGCGACCACTCCGTTCGGCGGCTACAAGGAGTCCGGCTTCGGCGGGCGCGACAAGTCGGTCTTCGCGCATGACAACTACTGCGAGTTGAAGACGGTCTGGATCGACGTCTCGGATCGTTCGGTCGACGAGACCGTAAGATGAGTGACCTTGTGGTCAAGCGTCTCCCGGCGGAATCCGGAACCTCGGGCTGGGAGGCGATCAGCAAGCGATCCTTCCCGGTCCGCGCGCTTGAAGGCGACGTTTCGGCCGACTGGCTGATCATCGGCGGCGGCTTCGCCGGCCTCTCGGCGGCGCGGCGCCTCGCCCAGCTTCGACCCGGAGACAAGATCGTCCTCTTGGAAGCAGCAGAAATCGCCAAGGGTCCGGCGGGCCGCAACTCGGGCTACATGATCGACGTCCCGCACAATCTGTCGTCGGGCGAATACTCCGTTGCCGGTGAAGCCGAAACCAGGGCCGAGATCGCCCAGAACCGTTTCGCGATTTCCTTCGCCGCTGACGCGGCGGCGGAATACGGCATGGCCGCGCGCACCTTCGATCCGTCGGGCAAGATCAATGCCGCGGCGACGGGGCGCGGCATGACGCTCAATGCCAACTATGGTCGCTCGCTAAAGGCCATCGGCGAGGAGCACCGCTTCCTCGATGCCGTGGAGATGCGGGAGTTGACCGGCTCGTCTTACTATTTGGGCGGCCTCTATACGCCGGGCACCGTGATGATCCAGCCCGCCGACTATATTCGCGGGTTCGCTGCGGGCCTGGCCTCCAAAGTCGACATGTTCGAGCGCTCGCCGGTGCTGAAACTCGAACGCCTCGGCAGGACCTGGAAAGCGTTCTCGCGCAATGGGACCGTTACCGCTCCAAAGGTGATCCTGGGCGTCAACGGCCACATCGACGACTTCGGCTACTTCCGCGGCCGCCTGATGCATATCTTCACCTATGCGTCGATGACCGCCCCCTTCACATCGAAATCGACGGGCAAGGACAGGTGGGCCTTGCTTCCGGCCGACCCGATGGGCGCAACGGTCAGGAAGATTTCCAGCGATGGATCTTCGCGCATCGTAATCAGAACCCGGTTTACCTATGACTGGGCCGTTCAAGTCAGCGAAAAGCGTCTAGCCGGTATCGCCGCCGAGCAGCGGGCTTCGCTGGATGCGAGGTTTCCGGACCTTAAGGACGTGCCGTTCGAATACGTCTGGGCCGGTCGGCTTTGCCTCAGCCGCAACCATGTCCCGGCCTTCGGCGAGATCGAAGAGGGCCTCTATTCGGCATGCTGCGAGAACGGTCTTGGGACCGTCAAAAGCACGCTCGCGGGCGTCATGGCCGCCGATCTGGCGACCGGTGCCCGCTCCGAGATGCTCGACAAATTCTCGGATCAGCCACAACCGGCAAGGCTGCCGCCCGAGCCGCTGGCGTGGCTCGGCGTGAACGCCGTGATCCGTTTGCAGGAATTGCGTGCTGGCCGCGAAGGATGAGCCCTGGCCGCGCAATGTGAAAGTTGAGCCGGTACGGCAAAGAGAGAGATCATGCGCCGCAGCTTCTTCTGCATCGATTCCCATACGTGCGGCAATCCGGTTCGGCTCGTTGCAGGGGGTGGCCCCTTGCTGCCCCACGCCCCGATCGCCGAGAGGCGTGAACTCTTCATGCGCGATCATGACTGGATCCGGCAGGCACTGATGTTCGAACCGCGTGGACACGACATCATGTCGGGCGCGATCATCTACCCGGCATATCGCGAGGACTGCGATTTCGCCGTCATCTTCATCGAGGTCAGCGGCTGCCTGCCGATGTGCGGCGCCGGCACGATCGGACTGGTGACGGCGGCAATCGAGGAAGGCCTGGTGACGCCCCGGGTCCCGGACAGGCTTTCCATCGAGACGCCCGCGGGACGGGTTGACATCCGGTACGAAAAGCCGGGCGAATTCGTTGACTCCGTCCTTATGTTCAACGTCGCCAGTTACCTGCATGCCGCGGATGTCGCCGTCGATGTCCCTGGCCTCGGCCGGCTCGTCGTCGACATCGCCTATGGCGGCAACTTCTACGCTGTCGTTGAGCCGCAAGAGTCGTGGCGGGGCATCGACGGCCTGTCGGCCAGCGACATCGTGGGTCTCAGCCGCAGTCTTCGCGAGGCCCTCGAACCAGTCTGCGATCCGGTTCATCCCGACGATGAAAGGATCCGCGGCGTGCACCACGCCATCTGGTGCGACAAGCCGTCAACCAGAAATGCCGACGGCCGCGGCGCGGTGTTCTATGGCGACAAGGCGATCGACCGTTCGCCGGGCGGCACTGGCACCTCGGCACGCATGGCGCAACTCCATGGCAAGGGCCGGCTGAAGGTCGGTGACATTTTCCGCCAGGAAAGCCTGATCGGCACGGTGTTCGAAGGCCGCGTCGAGGCGGAGACCGACATCGGTCCTTTCAAGGGGATCACGCCAAGCGTCGGCGGCTGGGCCCGCATCATCGGTCACAACACGATATTCGTCGATGACCGCGATCCCCTGGCCCATGGATTCCAGATTGCGTAGAGGCCGCTCGCTTCAGCCTGAGGTCGTCATGTCGTTCATGGAGCATCAGTGCGACTATTCCGCCGGCATCATGGCCACAATTTTGCCGGTAGGATAGCAGCGCGGGCGACGAGCCTCGAAGCCGCAAGTGGCCGAAGCGAAGGAAACGATCGATGAAATCCGCAAGCGGAATTGCCGAGATGAACCGACTGAAAATCGGTTTTGTGCTCGCGCGTTCGTTCACCCTTTCAGCCTTCGCCTTGTTCGTCGATACGCTGCGTCTGGCCAGCGACGAGGCGGACCGGTCGGGCCGCATCTTTGCCGATTGGCAGGTTCTGGCCAGCACTCGGCATCTGATCACCTCCAGCTGCGGCGTGCAGGTCGCGCCGACATCGGATCTTGTGGACCCCAGTCTGTTCGACTATATCGTCGTCGTCGGCGGGCTGTTGAACACCGAGTTCCCGGTCGACGACGAGACGGTCCGCTATCTCAAGAAGGCAGCCGCCAGCAAAGTGCCATTGATCGGCGTCTGCACGGGGACCTTCGTGCTTGCGGACGCCGGCCTGATGAAGTTCCATCGGACCTGCGTCAGCTGGCTGCACTACCAGGCATTCCGTCAGCGCTTCCCGGATCACGAAGTCAGGTCGGACCGCATCTTCAACCTCGATCGGACGAGGGGATCGTGCGCCGGCGGCAGCAGTGCCGCGGACATGGCAGCATCGATCGTGAGGCGTCATATCAGCGAACGCGCCGAAAGAAATGCGCTCGAGGTCCTGCAGATCGACAAGGCGCGCCCGGCCTTGCACATCCAGCCGCGCCGACCGCTCTCGATCGAATGCAACGATCCGCGGCTTCAGGCGGCGCTGATTGCGATGGAAAACCATATCGAGAATACAATCTCGATATCCGAGATCGCGGCATCGGTTGGATTGTCGCGAAGGCAGCTGGAACGCTTGTTCATGGAGAAGACGAAAACCTCCCCGGCGCTCGTCTACAAGAAGGTGCGCCTCGAGCGGGCAAAGCAGCTTCTACTCGAGACCAGCGTGCCGATGCTCGACATCGCCATCGAAGTCGGCTTCGAGAACGCGTCGCATTTCTCCAGGGTTTTCCGGGAGACATTTGGAATGCCGCCGAGCAAACTGCGATCGGCGGTTGCCGGCGGCACGAGCCTTGTCGATAGATAGACTCAATACCACCAGGCGCAGCAGTGCGGCGATTGACAGGCTTCAGGTCACATATTGCTGCACGGTCGGATCGGCGGTCGTGGCCTGAACGGAAGAGGCTGGCGCCGGAGAGGAATGTCGGCGAGCGATGACCGGATGGGTTTGACGGCAGCAGTGGGTTGAGCGGCGGCGGCTACACGCCTAGCGAGCAGCCCCGCCGACATTGCGGCGAGCTTGGATGCAATACTCAACGACGGTTCCTCCCAGGAGAACACCAGCACATCCTAATCTAGCACACGCGCCGCCGCGCTCGCAGTTACATTTGCTAATATCCGATCAACCGGTGCGAAGTCTTCTGGCGGACTCGATCTTCTTCAGCCGTGCCTTGGCCTCGCTCACGCGCCGCTGCGCACCTCTGATCCTGCAGCACAGGGCCAAATTGACAGCGACGTTGCCGTCCCCCTCCAGCAGTTTTTCAGCCCGTTCCAGGGCCAGTTCCGCTCGGCCGGCACGCTGCCGCGCCTTGTCCATTTCGAAGCTGTAAATTTCAACCATCTTTCCGCTCGCGTTGCGGTCCCTTCAAGATCGAAACCAGTGCCGATTGGATTGGTTCCGACACGGCGCGCAACAGCCTGTCACAATGCGGGGGCGCGGTTTGGCAGGGATCGTCTGGCTGGTCAATGGGAGATGCAGCGGCATCGCGGCGGGGAGTTCTAGCTTCCCCGCTCCTGTGCCGCTATTTCCCGAATCCAGCCGCGCAGGCTTTCGGCAGCGGGGGAAAGCATGCGGTTGTCATTCCAGGTGAGGTAGTAGCCGCCCGGCGCCGGCAGCTCCAGATCCGTCAGCCTGACCAGCTTGCCTTCGTCGATCTGCGCCTCGACCAGGCGGTGCCAGCCAACGGCAACGCCCTGGTCGGCCTGGGCGGCCTGCAGCGCCACGAAGAACTTGCCGAAGCGCCGACCTCTGGTCGAACCGTGCGGCACGCCTGCGCGCCGCAAAACCTCGTCCCAGCCGGCCCAGTCGGGATCAACCCAATCAACATGCAGCAGCGGCAGGTCAGCCAGCGATTGCGCGGTTGCATCGCGGTGCCTGCTCGCAAAGCCAGGCCCGCAAACGGGGTAGATGGTCTCGTCGAAAAGCAGCTCGGCATTCTCGTCCGGCCACGATCCAAATCCGTAGCGAATGCGCAATTCGACTTCGGCGCGGCGGTAGTCGCGAGGATCGTCGGAGATCAGGTGGTCGACGGAAATATCCGGGTGCCGCGTCCAGAAGTCCGGCATGCGCGGGATCAGCCACATCGATGCGAGGGCATCCGAGCAGGCCAAAGTAACGTTCCTCGAACGATCGCCGCGCTTCACATTTCGGACGATGTCGGCGGCTCGCGAGAAGCCGCTGGCGAGCACGCCGTAAAGGTCCTCGCCCGCGCTTGTCAGCGCCACGCCGGTCCCCAGCCGGGTAAAGAGCGGCACTCCGAGCTCGTCCTCGATCGCTTTGATCTGCCGGCTGACGGCGCCTGGAGTGACGTTCAGTTCCGCCGCCGCCAGCTTGAACGACAGGTGCCGGGCGGACGCCTCGAAAACCGCCAAGGCGGTCAAGGACGGCAGATCGTAGTAGCGGCGAACCATCTCAAGCTCCCAACAGTTCAATGATCGCGCGGCGCGACAGCTTGAGCAAGAGAGGCCAATCTGTCCGAAAGCCGTTTTTCGAGCGATGCGATAGCCCGCGTTTCGGCAGACTATGGCCGCGATCCCAACCCTTCGCGGCGGATCATAGGAGAATCCGACGAACCAACCCGTCGCGATCCCCGACGCCTTCCAATCAGCGTCCGACGCCGCTGTCGACCGCCGCGTAACTCAACAAGGAGGTGAGACTTTTGCAGGCTTGCGCCGCTGGCGTTCGGCGGTGGTTCGGAGAATATGAGCCGAATTCTCCCTCAAAATATGGCTCGAGCGATGACGGATACTGAGAAGAAGACGGTGGTGATAACAGGCGCGGCCGGGGGCATCGGCCAAGTGCTCTCCAGGCAGTTCATTGCCAACGGCTATCGTGTGGTCGCCGGCGACGCCGACCAGGCGGGGCTGGACAAGCTCGCCGCCGAGCTCAACCGAAGTGAGCAGAAGGTCTGGAGCAAGGCCGGCGATCTTCGCGACAAGGCCTATTGCGAGGATTTGATCGAATACGCCATCCAGGCCACAGGGCGTCTGGACGTGCTCATCAACAATGCCGGCATCATCACCCGCGGGAACATCCTCGAGACGACCGACGACGACTGGGAGCGGACGTTCGACATCAATCTGAAGTCGATCTTCTACACCTGCCGGCGCGCCATTCGTCATATGAAGGGTCATGGCGGCGGCGCGATCGTGAACATCGCATCCTGCTGGGGACTTTATCCCGGGCCCGGCCACGCGGCCTACTGCACCAGCAAAGCGGCCGTGGCGGCGTTCTCCAAATGTCTTGGCCGCGATCATGCCGGCGATGGGATACGGGTCAATGCGGTGTGCCCGAACGAGGTCAACACGCCGATGCTGCGCACCGGCTTCGCCAAGCGCGGTTTCAATCCCGACACCGCCATAGCGGAGCTCAACAGCACGGTGCCGCTCGGCCGGATCGCCGAGCCGGAAGACATAGCCGAGGTGGTCTACTTTCTGAGTTCCGACGCCGCCCGCTACATTGCCGGCACGACGGTCGAAGTGAACGGCGCAAAGCCGGTCTATTGAGGACACCATGGCTGACAGACTGGCAGGCAAGATCGCAATCATCACCGGCGGCGGGCGCGGTATCGGCGCCGGCATCACCCAGCGCTTTGTGGAGGCGGGCGCAAAAGTCGCCATTGTCCAGAGGAACTCGCCGCCTGAGACGATGCTCAACGAGGGTGTCATCTACGTGAAGGCGGATCTCTCCAATTCCCGGGACATTGCTGCTGCCGTCGAGACCGTCGTCGAACGGTTTGGTGGCTTGGATATCCTCGTCAACAACGCCGGCATCATGTTCGAGAAGACGGTCGACGAGATGACCGAGGCCGACTGGGACCAGATGATGGACATCAACCTGAAGGCCCCGTTTCTGCTGACAAAGGCGGCAATGCCGCACCTTCGGAAGCGGCCCTGCGCAAGCATCGTCAACATCGGCTCGATCGAAGGGCTGGCGTCCAATCCCGGGCATCCAGCCTATTCAGCCTCGAAAGCGGGCATTCACGGCTTCACGGCGGCGGTCGCCGTTGACCATGGGCACGAGGGCATCCGCTGCAACGCCATCGCGCCAGGCTGGATCAATTCCGACCTTAGCGAAGCCTACATTGACAGCATGGCCGACAGGGATCGCGTCCGTAGGGAGCTGCTTGTCATGCATCCGGTCGGGCGTCTCGGCCAGCCGACCGACGTCGGAAACCTCGCAGTCTGGCTGGCCTCGGACGAAAGCGCCTTCGTCACCGGCCAAGTCTACGTCATCGATGGTGGGCGCACAAAGAAGCTGCCGCTGCCGGTCTCTTGAGGCTGAGAACCCGGCAATCCGTACCGGCTTTGCGCGCAACTCGCCCCTGGATCAGGGACGAGCCCGACCAAGCAGAAGGGTGAATTCCGATGGTGTTGCCAGCGGCCGCGGCTTAGCGGCGGGAGGTCGGAGACTCGGCCTTTCCGCGCTTTAGTCAACAGGCGCGTGAGACTTTTGCAGTAGGTGAAATCCGCTGCTTCCGGCAATAGTTCCGGCCGGCTCACAAGGGCCGCACAATTTCTCTTGGAGGCCGCGTCATGACTGCTCAACTGCAAGTTTCTCGTAGGGGAGGGCGGGAAGCGCGGCGGACCATCCGCACGGCACCGAAGATCGACATGCTGCCGACGCTGAAGCGCGGCCTGCCGGTGCTGGAGCCTATGGATGCCGAGCAGGTCGAGCGCATTCACCAGGCTTCACTCGCGATCCTCGAAGACGTCGGCGTTGTGTTTCGCGACCCGATCGCGATCGAGGACTGGAAGAGGGCCGGAGCCGACGTGCGCGCGGATGACAGGGTCCATCTTGATCGCGGCCTGGTCATGGAGCTCATCAAGACCATTCCTTCCAGGATCGAATACTTCGCCCGCGACCCGGCGAAGAATGTCGAGCTCGGCGGGCCGAAGTCGATCTTCGTGCCGATGACCGGCGCGCCCTTCATGCGCGACCTCGATGATGTCAGGCGCGGCCCGACGATCGCCGACCTCGGCACCTTCCACAAGCTCGCGCACATGATGCCGGCGCTGCATTCGTCGGCGCACCACATCGTTGAGCCGATGGACCTTGTCGTCGCGCATCGGCACCTGCACATCACCTATTCGTCGATGAAGCATTCCGACAAGATCTTCATGGGCATGACCACCTCGCCCAAGAACGCCGAGGATGTGCTCGACATGTGCGAGATCCTCTTCGGCGAGGGTTTTCTCGAGACGCACGCCGTCACGACAGGCAATTGCAACGGCAATTCGCCGCTGGTCTGGGACCAGGTCATGCTCGGCGCCATGCGCGCCTTCTGCCGGCGCAACCAGCCGGTGCTGTGCTCGCCCTTCGTTCTCGGCGGCGCCAACACGCCGGCCTCCACCGCTGCGGCGGTAGCGCAGCTCAACGCCGAGGCACTTTCCGCGCTGGCTTACACACAGGTGATACGCAAGGGCTGTCCGGCAATCTACGGGCACTACCTTTCGACGGTGTCGATGCAGTCGGGCGCGCCGATGGCAGGCACGCCGGAAATCTCGCTCATGAACTTCATGATCGGCCAGATGGCTCGCCGCTACAACGTGCCCTGGCGCACGTCCAACCTGCTCGGCGGCGCCAAGGTTTTCGATGCGCAGGCCGGCTATGAGAGCGCCATGACCATGATGGCGGTCCTGATGTCGGGCGCCAACTACATCTGGCATTCGGCGGGCTGGAACGAAGCCGGCATGCACTGCTCGATCGCGAAGTTCGTCGTCGACGCCGAGGTCTGCTCGATGGGCTATCGGATGACGCAAGGCATCCAGTGGGACGATTTAGACGAAGCCTTGGCCGCTGTCCGCGATGTCGGCCCCGGCGGCCACTATCTTGGCCATCCGCATACGCAGGCCAACTTCGAGCGGGCATTCTTCATCCCCAAGCTTTTCGACAACAATTCGATCGAGCAGTGGTACGCGGACGGCTCCAAAGACATCAAAGTGCGCGCCCTGGAACATGCCCGGCGGCTTCTGGCCGAGTATGAAGAACCCACGCTAGATGTCGCGAAGGACGAGGAGCTGCGCGCTTACATAGACCGGCGATCGCGCGAGATTCCCGCGGTCGATGCATTGAACGAGGAATATTGAGGGTGAAGCCCGAGCCCGGAATGTTCGGTAACCCAACCGCCATGCACGGCCTCCGATGAACGCGTCCGCGAACATAAGCGCCATGAAGTCATCCGCCACGCCGGGAACTTCGGCGATAGCCGGCAGGCCCTTCGAGCTGGTGGTTTTGGTGTTGCCCGGCTTCTCGCATCTGGCGCTTCACGCCTATATCGAACCGTTCCGCATCGCCAATACGATATCGCGCCTGCCACTGTTCCGCTGGCGGATCGCGGGCCTGAACGCTGGGCCCGTGGAGGGTGCCAACGCCCTTTCAATTGCAGTTGATGCAACAATCGATGAGCTGGGTTGCGGATCGGACGATCGCAAGCCGGATCAGCTCGCGATAATGGCGGGCGAACCGGTCGAACGGCAACTGACGCCACAACTCAACGGATTTCTGCGCACGATTGCGCGCCGCGGCGTTTCGATATCGGCGGTTGGAA
>NZ_RZSG01000539.1:0-4147 GCF_003997725.1 Mesorhizobium sp. M4A.F.Ca.ET.050.02.1.1 | reverse complement strand
ACCTTGGATTCCGCCGGCGCATCGACCGGTTTCGGCTGCGGCAAGGGAATGACGACGTCCGGTGCCACCGTCTCGACGACGTCCGGAACCACTTCGTCGAGCGGCTGTTGAGCGCTCAGCGCGGCGACCGTCGGCGCCGCCGGTTCGGCCGCGTCGGCCTCTGCCGGCTGTTCGACGGTCGGTTCCGCTACTTCGGTGACCTGCTCAGGCGCCGGCTCGGTTGCCGGCTTCACTGGCGCCGCCCTCTCCGTCTCCTCGACCGGCTCGGCTTGATCGGGCGTCACTGTGTCCGGCACCAGCGCCTCTTCCTGTTCTGCGGGCGCGAGCGGCGACATCTCGATCGCAAGCGCCGGCGGCGGTCCGCCAGAGATGTCGGCAGGACTGAAGTTCTGCACTGCATAGGCGACCGCCACATGCGCGACCAGGATCAAGGCGGCGGCAGCCGCCCACAGGCCGGTCTCGCTCGCGCCGAACCGCGGCTGACCGACCCCGGACAAGGCGGCCGTCGCGCCCGTCATGGTGCCGTGCCGCCGCTCGGGGCTGTCGGCTGGCCTCCAGATGGCTGGCTTCCGCCTGGCTCTGGCGCATCGGCCGAAGGCAGCGTCTCCAGGCCGACCAGCGCGATCTTGAGATAGCCGGCGGCACGCAGCAGGTTCATCACCTCCATCAGCTCGCCATAGCCAACCGACTTGTCGGCGCGCAGGAAGATGCGCGTCTGCTTGTCGCCCTTGGTGCGACCGTCGAGCATGGCGGCGAACATGGCGCGCGGCACGCTGTCATTGCCGACGGCGAGCGTAAGATCGCCTTTCAGCGTCAGGAACAGCGGCGTCTCGGGGCGCGGCGCCGGCGTCGCCGTCGAGCCCGGCAGGTCGACATTGACATCGACGGTGGCGAGCGGTGCCGCGACCATGAAGATGATCAAAAGCACCAGGATGACGTCGATGAACGGGGTGACGTTGATCTCGTGGCTTTCCTCGAGATCGTCGCCGGCCGTTTCGCGAATCCGCGCCGCCATGACCGCTCACTCCGCCGCGATGGCGCCTGCCGGCGGCACGGTGCGGAAATCGAGGTCGCGGCTGACCAGCCGTTCGACGCCAGCGGCGGCATCGGCGAGGATCTGCCTGTAGCCGGCTATGGAGCGGGCAAAGCCGTTGTAGATGACCACCGCCGGGATCGCCGCCACCAGGCCCATGGCGGTGGCGAGCAGCGCTTCGGCGATGCCGGGCGCCACGACCGCCAGATTGGTGGTCTGCGCCTGCGAGATGCCGATGAAGGCGTTCATGATGCCCCACACCGTGCCGAACAGGCCGACGAAAGGCGCGGTCGAGCCGATGGTCGCGAGCAGGCCGGTGCCGCGCGACATGCGCCGCGCCGCAGCTGCCTCGATGCGCGACAGCCGCGAGGTAACGCGCTCCTTCAGGCCATCGCCGGTGACGTGGTCGAGCGCGCCGGCAGAAAGCGCGGCCTCTTCCTCTGCGGCGCGCACCAGAAGCGCGCCGGGGCCATTGTTGTGGCCGAGCGCGCGCCCGGCCTGCATCAGCGTCGCGGCATTGCCGATCGCCTGCGCGGCGCGGCGCGCCCTGAGCTTGCCGGCGAGGATCTCCAGCGACTTGGCCAGCCAGATCGTCCAGGTGACCAGCGAGGCGAAGGCGAGGCCGATCATCACCGCCTTGACGATGATGTCGGCGGCTATGAACATGCCCCAGGGCGACAAATCGTGCGGCAGCGTCAGCGCAATCGCCGTCGACGGTGCCGGAGCCGGCCTAACGCCCGGTTGCGGTGCAGCGGGAGCAGCAATGGCCGGAGCGGTTGTGGCGGGTGCGGCCGGCACTTGGGTGGCAGGAGCTTGCGCCACCGGCGCTTGTGCGGCCGGAGCTGGCGTCGCCGGTTGCTCCTGTGCGGCGACAGCGCCGGCCGCCAGGATCAACGATGCGGCCAGCGCCGCGAAAAGGCCATGTCTGGACACGCTTCGTCCTCGCTTCATCATTGCACGTAACCGATGGGCTGGCCGGTGACGGGGTGCGAAAACACCCCCATCTCGACGCCAAAAATGCCCTTGAGCATGTCGCCCCGCATGATCTCGGCGGGCGTGCCGCGCGTCAGCAGCCTGCCTTCCTTCAGCGCGATCAGTTCGTCGCAATAACGCGCTGCCATGTTGGGATCGTGCAGCACGACGACGACGCAAAGGTCGCGCTTGCGGCTGAGTTCCCTGACCAGGTCGAGCACCTCGACCTGGTGGGCGATGTCGAGCGCCGAGATCGGCTCGTCGAGCAGCATGACGCCGGCATTCTGCGCCACCAGCATGGCAAGCCAGGCCCGCTGCCGCTCGCCGCCGGAAAGCTCGTCGACCAGACGGTCGGCGAAGCCGGCCATGTCGGTCAGCGCCAGCGCCTCCTCGATATGCCGCCTGTCCTCATGGCCGAAACGGCCGAGCGCGCCATGCCAGGGATAGCGCCCGAGCGCCGCCAGTTCCCGCACGGTAAGCCCGGTCGCCGCCGGCGTCGTCTGCGGCAGATAGGCCAATGCCCGCGCCAGCTCGCGCGCGCTCCAGCCGGCCAGCGGCCGCTCGGCGAAGCTGATCGCGCCCTCGCTTGCCGGCTGCTGGCGCGCCAGAAGCTTGATCAGCGTCGACTTGCCGGAGCCGTTGTGGCCGATCAGACCGTAGACGCGCGCGCGTTCGAGCTCGAGCGAGACCGGTCCGAGCAGAGTCCGCTCGCCGACGGCGAAACGCACCGCTTCGACACGGAAGGCAGTCTGAACTCCAGCCACGCTCTGGCCTTTCTGCAACTCGGGCTTGCGCATTCCTCGGCAAGCGGTTTCCAGCTGCCATCGACGGTTGACTATGAAACATGAGTTTACTAGTCAACTATGGAGATGACTATTTGATTCAACAAAATTGTCATGAGGCCCCGGCGCACGGCCGAATTGCGCCTTGCTGCCAATGTGGCGCCTCTGCGGAGGGCCATGCCCTGCCTATGGACTGCGACACCATCTCCGGCCACGATGGCTCCCTGCGTGAGGCAAGCGGCCGATGATCAAGGCGATCCGTTCGATTTCCCCTATGACGGCTCGAGCCGCAACACACCGCGCTGCTGGTCATCGACCTGCAGGAGGACTTCCTGTCGCCGACCGGCTATTTCGCCAGAAAGGGATACGACCCTTCGCCGCTCAGGGCGATCCTGCCGGCGGTGAACCGGCTGATCGTGGCAGCCCGCGCCGCCGGCCTGACCATCGTGCACACAAGGCAAGGCTACCGCGCCGACATGGCCGACATGACGCCTTACGAGAAATGGCGCCGCCAACGGGCACGGCTCGACGGCACCGGCATCCTGCTGCGCTCCAGCCCGGGCTTCCAGATCGTCGCCGATATCGAGGTGGCGGCGCAGGATATCGTCGTCGACAAGACGTGCAACGGCGCCTTCACCTATACCGACCTGGAGCTGGTCCTGCGCGCACGCGGCATCACGCATCTCCTGTTCACGGGATGCACGACCGACGTCTGCGTCCACACCACGCTGCGTGAGGCCTGCGACCGCAACTTCCAGTGCCTGACGATTGCGGACGCCTGCGCCAGCGGCGACAGACAGGCGCATGAGGCCGCGCTTCACATGGTGACGGTCGAGGACGGCGTCTTCGGCGCGCTGGCGGATTCGGACGCCGTCATCGAATCGCTGGCGCGGCTTGCCGGCAGGCCGCGCTGACGACCCGGTCAGGCCCGGGCGCGGGATCCCGATGGCAGGCGCGGCACCAATGCGCCGGATTGCGTCACGCCGCTCTCGAGACGCGCCAGTGAATTGGCGATAAGCGTGACAGTCTCGCGACCCGCCGTCGCGATCTCGCGCGGCCTGTCGATGCCGGCGATCATGAATTCATGGATGCCGAGCCCCGCATAGGGCAACAGCGACAACGCGATCTCGGCCGGCGACCCGGAAACCTCAACCGCCTTGTGATCGGCGACGCCTTCATCTTTTTGCGATCGCATGCGCACGGGCAGCGCGAAGCGCAGTTTGCCGGCCCTTCCATGCTCGGCGGCGGCGGCGCGCACGCGCTCGATCAACTGGCTGACCTCGTCGGGCGAACCGGCGGACAGTTCGAAGACATCCGCGTGCCGGCCGGCTACCCTGAGCGCCGTTCCCGACTGGCCGCC
>NZ_RZSG01000538.1:0-4161 GCF_003997725.1 Mesorhizobium sp. M4A.F.Ca.ET.050.02.1.1 | reverse complement strand
GCGGCACTGCGCATCGAGCCGGGAACGCGCGCCAGCCTCGAAAGCGTCGGCCTGCGCACGGCGGGCGCGGTGATGGCAGCACCCCGCGCCCCGCTTGCCCGCCGCTTCGGCGCTGGCTTGCTGTTGCGGCTCGACCAGGCGCTCGGCCGCCTCGACGAGGCGGTGTCGCCGCGCCTGCCGGTGGCGCCGCTTTCGGTCGAGCGCCACCTGGCCGAGCCGGTCGTGCTGACCGACGACATCGAGCGGCTGGTGAGCCGGCTGGCCACGGCGCTGAAGGGCGACCTCGAGCGGCGCGGCGAGGGCGCGAGGGCACTCGCCCTGCTGCTCTTCCGCGTCGACGGCGCCGTCAGCCGCATCGCCGTCGGCACCTCGCGCCCGCTGCGCGAGCCGTCGCTGATCCGCAGGCTGTTCCACGAACGGCTTGCCGCGCTGGAGCAGGACATCGACGCCGGCTACGGTTTCGACCTCGTGCGCCTCTCGGTGCTGTCGGCGGCGGCCTTCGACATGCAGCAGGCCGATCTCAGCGGCGAGGCCAACGACGATGACGCCGATATCGCTTTATTCGCCGACCGCGTCCGCGCCCGGCTCGGCGAGGCCGCGGTGCTGCGGCCGGTTGCCGTCGAGAGCCATTTGCCGGAGCGCGCCGTCACTATTGTCCCCTTCTCCGAGGCGCCGCAAAGGCGCGCGCCGCTCAAGCGGCCGGAGCGCGCCGTTCCGCCGGTGACCATCTATCCGCCGGAACGGCCGATCCGCCTGTTCCGTTCGCCCGAGCCGATCGAGGTGCCGGCCACCGAGATGCCCGAGGGACCGCCGATGAATTTCCGCTGGCGGCGCGCGCTCTACCGCGTCGCCCGCGCCGAAGGGCCGGAACGCATCGCCGCGGAATGGTGGCGAAGGCTTCCCGGCGAGGAGGAAGCGCCGACCCGCGACTATTTCCGCATCGAGGACAGCGACGGCCGCCGCTACTGGCTCTATCGCCAGGGCCTTTACGGCGCGTCCGATACGCCGCCGCGCTGGTTCATGCACGGGGTCTTCGCATGAACGCGCTTGCCGCCACCGCCTATGCCGAATTGGGCATCCAGTCGAATTTCTCATTCCTGCGCGGCGCCTCCAAGCCGGAGGAACTGGTGGTCGCGGCGAAATTCCTCGGCTTCTCCTCGATCGGGCTTGCCGACCGCAATACGGTGGCGGGCGTCGTGCGCGCCTGGCAACAGTCCAGGGTGGAGACGCTTGCCTATCATCCCGGCTGCCGCCTGGTGTTCGGCGACGGCACGCCTGACATCCTCGCCTATCCGCGCGACCGCGCCGGCTGGGGACATCTGTGCCGCATGCTGACGCAGGCCAATCTGCGCGACGAGAACGAGAAGGGCGCCACGCTGCTGAAGCTGAGCGACCTCCTCGAATGGGGGGACCTGATGTCGCTGGCGGTCCTGCCTGAGCTGTCCGCAAACGCCGAGGTCGGCCTTGCAATGCTTAGCCGGCTGAAGGATCGCTTTGGCGCCGCCCTTCGGCTTGCCGTCTCGCCGGATTATCGCGGCAACGACCGTTTCCGCATCGAGCAGGCGGCGGCGATGGCGGATCGGCTGGGCATGCCGCTGTTGGCGACCAACGACGTCCTCTACCACAGCGCCGGCCGCCGCTCGCTGCAGGACGTGCTGACGGCGATCCGCCTTAACACGCCCGTCGCCCAGGTCGGGCTGGAGCTGGCGGCCAATGCCGAGCGTCATCTGAAGCCGCCGCAGGAAATGGCCAGGCTTTTCCGCCGGCATCCGCAAGCGCTGGCGGAGACGCTGCGCTTCGCGGACGAGCTGAGTTTTTCGCTCAGCGACCTCGAATACAACTATCCGGACGAGCCGACCGAATCCGGCCTCGGGCCACAGGCCGAGCTTGAACGGTTGGCCAGGGAGGGGGCCGCCACGCGCTATCCGGCCGGCGTCCCCGCTTCCGTCTTGCAGCGCATCGAGGAAGAGCTCGCCCTCATCGAGCGGCTGAACTACGCGCGCTATTTCCTCACCGTTTACGACATCGTCCAGTTCGCCCGCCGCCAGCATATCCTTTGCCAGGGGCGCGGCTCCGCCGCCAATTCCATCGTCTGCTTCTGCATCGGCATCACCGAGGTCGGCCCCGACCGGATCGACACGCTGTTCGAGCGCTTCATCTCCGAGGAGCGCAACGAGCCGCCCGACATCGACGTCGACTTCGAGCATGAAAGGCGTGACGAAGTCATCGCCTATATCTACCAGAAGTACAGCGCCAAGCGCACCGCGCTCGCCGCCGCCGTCATCAGCTATCGCGGCCGCTCGGCTTTGCGCGAGGTGGCGAAGGCGATGGGCCTGTCCGAGGATGTCCGCACCGCCCTGTCCAGCTCGATCTGGGGCTGGTCGACCTCGGAGCTTGGCGAGAAGGAAGCGAGCGCCGGCGGCATCGACCGCAGCGATCCGCTGGCCAGGCAGGTGATCGAGCACGCCAACGAGATCATGGGCTTTCCCCGCCACCTCTCGCAGCATGTCGGCGGCTTCGTCATCACCAGGGACCGCCTCGACGAGGTCGTCCCCATCGTCAAGACGGCGATGGACGAGCGCAAGATGGTCGAATGGGACAAGGACGACCTCGACGCGGTGAAGATCCTCAAGGTCGACGTGCTGGCGCTGGGCATGCTGACCTGCTTGAAACGCGCCTTCACGCTTCTCACGCATCATTATTCGGACGCGCGGGACGCCTATGGCCGGCCCTATGTGCTGGCCACCCTTCCGGAGGAGGACGGCCGGGTCTATGACATGATCTGCCGCGCCGACACGCTCGGCGTCTTCCAGATCGAGTCGCGCGCCCAGATGTCGATGCTGCCGCGGCTTCGGCCGCGCGAATTCTACGATCTCGTCATCGAAGTGGCGATCGTGCGCCCCGGCCCGATCCAGGGCGACATGGTGCATCCCTATCTGCGCCGCCGGCAGGGCAAGGAACAGCCCGAATATCCCAAGCCCGAGCTGGAGCAGATCCTCGGCAAGACGCTGGGCGTGCCGCTGTTTCAGGAGCAGGCGATGAAGATCGCCATCGTCGCCGGCGGCTTCAGGCCGGGCGAGGCCGACGAATTGCGCCGCGCCATGGCCACCTTCAAGCGCACCGGCACGATCGGCAATTATCGCCAGCGCATGATCGACGGCATGGTCGGCAAGGGTTACGAGAAAGCCTTCGCCGAGCGCTGCTTCAAGCAGATCGAGGGTTTTGGCGAATATGGCTTCCCCGAAAGCCATGCCGCTTCCTTCGCGCTGCTGGTCTACGCCTCCTGCTGGTTCAAGACCTTCTATCCCGACGTCTTCTGCGCCGCGATCCTGAACGCGCAGCCGATGGGTTTCTACCAGCCGGCGCAGCTTGTGCGCGACGCCCGCGACCATGGTGTGGAGGTGCGCGAGGTCGACATCAATTTCTCCGTCTGGGACTGCACGCTGGAGCAAACGGCCTTCGATCCGGCCCGCGTGCTTGCCCGCCATGCCGGGATGCGCGGCGTGATCGAGACCCACCATGCCGTCCGCCTCGGCTTCCGCCAGATCAAGGGCCTGTCGGAGGATCGCATGACGCTGTTCGTCGGACGGCGCGGTTCCGGCTACGAGACCGTGCGCGACGTTTGGTTGCGCTCCGGCCTCGATGTCGGCGAGATCGAAAGGCTGGCTGAGGCCGACGCCTTCCGCTCGATCGGCCTCGACCGCCGCGCCGCGCTCTGGGCGGTGCGTGCGCTCGACGGCAAGAGCGCCGCCGAGAAGCTGCCGCTGTTCGACCAGCCGACGGTCCGCCTTCGCGAGCTGGAGCCGGAGACCAGGCTGCCGACAATGCCGCTCGGCGAGCATGTCATCCACGACTACCGCTCGCTCGGCCTGTCGCTGAAGGCGCATCCGGTGGCTTTCCTGCGCGAGCGGCTCGACCGCGCCGGCGTGATCCCCAATGCGCGCCTTCCTGCTGTGCCGGACGGCAGGCGCGTCTCCGTCGCCGGCCTCGTGCTGGTGCGCCAGCGCCCCGGCAAGGGCAACGCGATCTTCCTGACCCTGGAGGACGAGAACTCCGTCGCCAACGTCATTTTCTGGGAAAGGACCTTCACCCGCTTCCGGCCGATCGTCATGGGCGCGCGCTTCGTGCGCGTCACCGGCAAGCTGCAGTCGGAGTCAGGCG
>NZ_RZSG01000537.1:0-4166 GCF_003997725.1 Mesorhizobium sp. M4A.F.Ca.ET.050.02.1.1 | reverse complement strand
GCATTCATGGTCGCGCGATCGATGCGGCCGCCGCGCATCGGCAGGCGCCCGACATAGACGTTCTCCGCCACCGACAGGTCCGGCAGCAGCTTCAATTCCTGATGGATCATGCCGACGCCGGCCTCGATGGCCGCGGCCGGATTGGCGGGGGAGTAGGGCTTCCCCCGCCAGATGATGGTGCCGGCATCGGGCTTGGTCGAACCGGCGATGATGTTGGAGACGGTCGACTTGCCGGCGCCGTTCTCGCCGAGCAGCGCCACGACCTCGCCCGGCCGCACTTCGAAGCTCGCATCGGCCAGGACCTGCACCGGCCCGTAGCTCTTGCACAGACCGCTGACGAAGAGCCCATTGTGCGGGCTTCCGCTTTGGCGAGGGTCAGGGGACATCATGGCGCTCTCTAGAAGGGTGTCAGTCCTTACGGATGCTTGGCGATGAACTGCTCGACATTGTCCTTGGTGGTCAGCGTCGCTTCCTGCAGCTGTTCGGCGGGGATCTTGTCGCCGGCCACCAGCTTGATCGCCGCGTCGACGGCGAGCCGGCCCATGCCCTGCGTCTGCTGGGTGGCGGTGACGTCGAACACGCCGTCCTTCAAGGCCTTCAGCGCCGCCACGTCGCCGTCAAAGCCGGCAACCCACACCTTGTGGCCGGGATTGGCGACCTTGACCGCCTGCGCGGCGCCCAGCGCCAGCGCGTCGGCCTGGCCGAACACGATCGACACCTCGGGATGCGACTGCAGCAGGTCCTGCGTCAGCTTGAAGCCCTCATCCTGGTGCCAGCCTTCGCTCCACAGCTCGCCAACCACCTTGATGTCGGGATAGGCCTTGAGCGCCTCGCCGCAGCCCTTCGAGCGGTCGACTTCCGGCGTCGTGCCCTTCTGGCCATGGATGATGATCATCTCGCCCTTGCCGCCGGCCTGCTTGGCGATGTAGTCGCACACGCCCTGGGCCGAGGCGACGCTGTTGGTGGCGATGAAAGTGTCGCCCGGCGCGCCGTCGGCGTTGCGGTCGACATTGACGACCGGGAGGCCGGCGGCCTTCGCCGTCTTGGTCGGCACGGTTGCGGCGGTGGCGCCGGCCGGGATGTAGATCAGCGCGTCGATGTTCTGCGTGATTAGGTCCTGCACCTGGCTGACCTGGGTGGCCGAATCGCCCTTGGCGTCGACGGTGACAACCTCGATGCCCTTCTCCTTGGCATAAGCCTCAACCGACTGCTTGATCTGGTTGAAGAAGTCGGCCTGCAGGTTGGCGACAGCCAGTCCGAGCTTCTTGGCGTCCTTGGCCGAAGCGGCGTCGGACAGGCCAAGCAGCGGGATGATGGCCGCGGCGGCAAGCAAGAGTGATCGTTTGGTCAGCATGGTTTTCCTCCGTTGATATTCAATCTGTTCCGCCCGCGCATCACGGCGCCCCATGGCCGAACATTCCCAGTCTCGGATCGACCGATCCGTCTATCGCCCGGAGATCCGGGCGAATTCTCATTGCGCCCGGCTCCTCACTGTGCTCTGCGCCGCCAGGTGTCGGTGGCGACGGCAAGCGCGATCACCACGCCGATCACCACCTGCTGGATGAAGGGCGAAACGCCAAGCAAGTTGAGCCCGTTGCGCAGCACGCCGATGATGAGCACGCCGACCGCCGTGCCGCCGATCGAGCCGACGCCGCCCGAAAGGCTGGCGCCGCCGATGACCACGGCAGCGATCGTGTCGAGCTCGTAGCCGAGGCCAGAGCTTGGCTGTACGGAATCGAGCCTTGCGGCGAGCACGATGCCGGCAAGTCCGGCGAGCACGCCGCAGATCGCATAGACCCAGTTGGTCAGTGACCTCACCGGAATGCCGGACAGGCGCGCGACTTCGGCGCTGCCGCCGACCGCGTAGAGGCTGCGACCGGTGGCGCGGTAGTTGAGGAAGATGGCGATCGTCTTCGCCATCTTCCTCAACTACCGCGCCACCGACATCATGGCCAGCGTGGCGATGAAAGGCGGCAGCCTGGTCACCGTCACAAGCAGACCCGAAACGAGGCCGCAAAGGCCGGCGACGACGAGCGCCGCGGCAACGCCGGCCGGCATCCCGAGATTGAGATAGTCGGGGTGGGCGACGAAGCCCATCACCATCGAGGCCAGCGCCAGCACCGAGCCGACCGAAAGATCGATGCCGCCGATCAGGATGACCAGCGTCATGCCGATCGCCATGATGCCGAGCACGGTGATCTGGTCGAGCACGTTGAGGATGTTTCGCACCGTCAGGAAGGTGTCGGTTGTCATCGTCAGCGCCAGGCACAGCAGCGCCAGCCCGATCAGCGGTCCCATGGTTCCGGCAAACAGCGCCGAAAGCTTTGCGCCGGTCGAGCCTTGCGCGCTCGTCACGCCCTTCAGCTCGCTTGCATCGTTGCTCACAGCCACTTCGTCTCCTCCGTCGGCGGACAGGCGATGCGTCGCCGTCCGTTCTTGTTCACCAGGCATCCTCCCTTGTGAACAATTTATCTTTGATATGCAATTTTGTTCAGCTAATCTGTTCATCAGAAAATTGTCAAGGGCCGTCGCGCCGCTCAGCGGCGGTTTGCGCCACCCAACGGATTGCCCTAGGAGGGCAAGGGCATCATGCGCGACCGGAATCAGTTTTCTGGTCCGAAGCCGGTGCCGTCAGGTCGTGGAGTGGACCAAGACGACCGGACGAACGACGCTGGCTGGCGACAGCGGCAGGAGGGCATGAGGATGGCGGTGATCGAGAACGAGAAGGCCTCGCGCTTCCCGGACGCCGAGCTCAAGGCGCGCGCTGCCTGGCACTATTATGTCGAGGGTCTGACGCAGGAGCGCATCTCGGAGATCCTCGGCATCGGCCGCATCAAGGTGCATCGTATCCTCTCCGCCGCCCGCGAGGAGGGCGTGGTCCAGTTCCGCATCCGCGACAGCGTCGTCGAATGCGTGCAGCTCGAGGAGAGCCTGAAGCAGCGCTTTGGCCTGAGCCAGGCCGTTGTCGTGCCGTCGGCCGCGGACAGAAGCAACGCGCCGCTGATGATCGGCCATGCCGCGGCAACCTATCTGGCCGACAACGTCAATCCCGGTGATGTCATCGCGCTCGGCTGGGGCCGCACGCTGAAATTCGCCATCAACGAACTGCCCCGGCGGCCGATTGCCAGGACCACGGTGGTCTCGATGCTTGGCGGCCTCACTCACGCGCAGCCGCTCAACCCGACCGAGAGCGCCTGGGAGTTCGCCGAGAAGATCGGCGCCGAATGCTATCTGCTGCCCGTGCCGGTCTATGCTGACAGGCCGGAACAGCGCGATGCCTTCATGAGCCAGCGCAGCGTCCAGGACGTCGTCTTCCGTGCCCGGCGCGCCAACATCGCCGTGCTCAGCGTCGGCGCCTTCTCCGGCAACAGCCCGATCGCCAATTACGGCTTCATCAAGCCTAGCGAGCTCGAGGAATTGCAGGCGGCCGGCGCTGTCGGCGACATCCTCTGCTACTTCATCGACGTCGAGGGCCGCCCCATCGACCATGAGGTCAACCGTCGCGTCTGCGCCTTTCCGCTGCAGGATCTCTCCGATATTCCGTCGATCATCCTGGTTTCGGGTGGGCAGGACAAGGTGGCCGTCATGCGCGCCGCGCTTGCCAACACCAGGGTCTCGGTGCTGATCACCGACGAGGACGCAGCCAAGGGCCTGCTCAGTCGCTGAATTCGCAAGGCTTCGGACGGCGCTCGTACGACCAGTCAGAGAGATTGACCGGCGTGAACTTCCCCTCGATCGGCTTGCCGTCGTCCAGATCCTGCGAGGCGACACCCTTGCCGGTGAGGAAATTGATGTCGCAACTGCCGAGCGTCGTCTCGACGCCATCCACCGTCTGCTTGTTCCAGTCCCAGTTGCGGCTGTAGCCGCCGACCAGGAACCTGCCTCGGCGGTAGACGATCGTCAGCGTTTCTTCCGTCGATTTGCTGGCGCCGCAGCCGAAGCAGGACGTGATCGCCACCGATCCCTTGCCCTTGCTTTCGAGATCGATGATACGGTCTTCGGTCAGTCCCTTCCTGACGAAATCAGGCCGCGGGGGAGGATCAAGGTGGTCCTCGCCGGCTGCCAGATAGATGATGAGATCGGCCGGCGCGCCGGGCTCCTGCATCACCACAACCCTGTCCATCTTGCCGTCACGGTCGATGTCGAGTTTGAGCTCGAATGCCGGC
>NZ_RZSG01000536.1:0-4167 GCF_003997725.1 Mesorhizobium sp. M4A.F.Ca.ET.050.02.1.1 | reverse complement strand
ATTGCCGGCCGATTCCCCTTTGGGTTCCCCTCGAAATCAAAGAACGAAGGAGAGAAATATGATCCATCAGACCCGCCTTGAGTGGGAAAGCAGCACCGCCGGTGGTACCCGAATGCTCGATCGGCCGATTGGCGCCGACCACCCAACAATCGCTCTCTACCGGCGATTGGCCGCTGACCGCCCGGAGACAGGATTCGACTGGCATGTGCCTGACGATCGATCGCGTCCGCCGTGCACACCCCTGAGGCCCGTTTTTCGATCGATCGTCAAAAGAAGAACGGGGCAGGGGTAAAAACATGGATCAGCGCAAGAAGCGGTCGCCCAACGAAATCCGGCGTGCGTGGGAAGTCTGTCCGAACATTCCCGCGCGTGATTTCGCAGCCCAATTGGCCATTTCGGAAGCGGAACTGGTCGCGGCCCATTGCGGTTTCGGCGCGGCACGCATCGACCCGCGCGTCAATCACGTTCTGACGGGCCTCGAATTCGTGGGCGAAGTGACGGCGCTGACCCGCAATCAAGGTGCCGTGCACGAAAAGATTGGCGTCTTCAACAGAGTGATAACCGGCAACAATCACGCCATGGTCCTTGGTGACGAATTCGACCTTCGCGTCTTCCCGCAAGCTTGGAGGTATGGTTTCGCTGTTGAAAGGCGCCATCGCGGCGGAATCCAGCGCAGTTTGCAATTCTTCGACGCCACCGGCGCAGCAGTGCATAAGGTGCATCTCAGGCCGGTCTCCAACCTTCATGCCTATCGAAAGCTGGTGGCCGAGCTCGTATCCGCCAACCAGGAGCCGACCATGTCGCTTAAGGCGAGAGTAGCCGACCTGGGCGCGAGGACTGCGGACTGGGCCGGCACGGTGGACGACCTACGCGAGCACTGGAGCCGGCTGACTGACGTCAACCTTCTAAAGACGCTCAAGCTCAGCCGCTGCCAGGCTTTGCGCATGGTCGGCCAGGATTACGCTTGGCTGCTCGACAATGCCGCAGTTGGCGCCGTGCTCCAGCGTGCGGCCGAAGACGAATTGCCGATCATGTGCTTCGTCGGCAACCGAGGTTCTATCCAGACCCATTCCGGCTTAATCAAGTCGGTCAAGCAGATCGGGCCGTGCATCCATGTGCTGGACGAAACGTTCCGGCTGCATCTCAGGACCCACCAAATCCGTGAGGTTTGGGCCGTGCGCAAGCCGACCAATGACAGTCACGTCACCTCGCTCGAAGCATATGGGTCCGACGGCAAGATCATCATCCAGTTGTTCGGTGCGCGCAAGGAAGGCGAACGCGAGCGCGACGACTGGCGGGTTCTGGCGGAAAACCTGCCTCGTTTCCCCGACAGCTACATGAGAAAAGACCGATCGTCGTCGGTGGGACGCCGGCGCCCATCTGCCTCCGCAGCCAGTAGCCGGGCATTGAAGCCGAGACCGGGGACACGATGACGCAATAAGCGCGCTGTATTATCGCAACGCGATGAGCAGGAAGCAATTTGGCGCTGCCCCATCGACCGCATGGTTACGACGAAGCCGCGGCCTTTGGGCCGAGCTCAGAGGTGGCAATAGCGTGAACGCCGCCGACCGTCACTCCCCACCAGGCGGTCAGGTTTTGCGGTTCGGGCCGAGCAAAAATACTGTCAAGACAGCGAGGAACGTGGCAACCGCGCTGTAGACAAAGACACTGGCAATACCCGTGTGATCCACCAATAGGCCACCGAAAGTTGTGCCGGCTGCGATGGCCACTTGGAAGGTTATGACCATCAGTACACCAGCGCTCTCGGCCTGTTTCGGAGCGGCGCGTAGCACCATCCATGTCTGCAATCCGACCGGGACCGCGCCAAAAGCAAAGCCCCATACGGCAACTGCAATTGCCGAGGTCAAGGCCGATGCTCCCATAGTCAGGAGCGAGACAGCGGCTACGGCAATGAGCAGGGGCGGCAGGGCCGCGACCGCCTTGAGACTGTGTTTGGTGAGGAATGCGCCGGCTAAATTGCCGAAGACGCCGGCCGTGCCAAAAGCAAGGAACACGAGCGGGATTGACTTCTTTTCGAGCGCAGGAACGCTCTCGAGAAAGGCGCGGATGTAGGCGAAGCTGGCAAAATGGCCGGAAGCGACCAATAGCACGACTAGCACCGCAACCTTCATCGCCGGATTCTTCGCGACATCCAGCGGACTGCGGAATCTGCGCACTTCGATCGGAGGCAGTGGCGGAATGGTTACGAGTTGCACGAGCAGCGCAACGGCACTCACGATTGCGGCGACCTTGAACGAGGCTCGCCATCCCCAAATGTCACCGACATAAGCGCCGATTGGAGCCGCGCAGACGGAGGCGACAGAAACGCCGGTGAGGATGATCGACATGGCGCGCGGCATGAGGTGACTTGGAACCAGCCGCATCGCCAACGCTGCCGAAATAGACCAAAAACCACCAAGCGATATGCCAAGGACGACGCGTGCCGCCAGCAAAACCGGCAGCGACCCCGCAACCTCTGCCAGAACGTTCGACAGGATCAGCAGGAGCGTCATCGCCCAGATGACGACCCTGCGGTCCAGACGCTTTGTCACGATGGCGATTATCGGTGCCGAGATCGCCGCGACGATTGCGGTCGCTGTTAGCGCCTGTCCAGCCGTGCCCGTGGTGATACGGAGATCATGCGCGAGCGGTGTCAGAACGCTGGCGGGCAGAAACTCTGCCGTCACAAGCCCGAAGGTGCCGAAGGAAAGCGAAATGATGGCACCCCATGCAGGGCCAGAACGTTGATAGGGACTTTCTGGGTCAAGCCGATCTCGGTCGAACAAAGCCGCGTCCACTAAATCTGTCGCCGATTCGGTCATGAATGAGTTCTCCGGCTAGGAGCTGTTGCAGCAGGGGTGGCTACATCGCCGGGGATCAAAGCCGCGAGACCTTCCGGCGGCGGCCAGTCGGCATCAGTCGAGGCCTCGGCGCCCGACGCATCCGAGGCCTCATCGGAGGGCCGACGGACCCAACCGTCGACAATGCGGGAGAGTTCTCGGCGCGGTCGCATCGATCGCATTCGTCGAAGTGCGGTCTGTTCACTGCGAACCAAGCAAGCCGAACGCGGTGTCCTCGATCGAGGCCTTGATGGGGGGATGATCGACGATCTCTATATTGCTTTGAAGCAGGAAGTTCCGTCGCCATATGTGGTTATCCTGGCAGCCAGAATTGAGCGGTTGTCGCAAGCACCAAGGCGGTCGCAATGAGTGCAACGAGGCGGAAGTCTGATCGATGGCTGCGGTTCGATGGCCGCGCGATCGACAAAATTGAGGTGATGAGTTATCCCTTTTGAAGCCGTTGCTCCCAATTCTGGGATAAGGTAATTGCAGGCGGTCCCAGCAACGTCGGGCGGCCTTTTTGGTGATCGAATTCATGGGACGACACTCTCGGTCCGTGACGCATCTGCGAATGACTCCGCAAGTTCCGTGCCATCAACGACAAATCTGGCTCTGCTGAGCGGGTGGTGGAGGCACGAGCGTGGGCTATCCCAAGAGCTTGCCGCAAGGTTGTTCGAAGTTGAGGTGCCGGATAGACCGCAAATATGTCGGGCGGCCTGGGGTTGGCCAACACGAAGATGCGCAAGTTCAAAAGGACGAGCTGAACCCTTGCCGATATCCATCCGAGGCTGATCTGGAGAAGGTCAAGAACTGCGTCTTGAAGGCTTCCGCCGCACCGGCAAATGCTAAGCCAAGGTGCTGGGCAAGATGGACAGGGCCATCCAACCCGTCGACTGGACGCTCATTAATGGCGTCGGTGTGGCTCTGTAGCTGGCGAGAAAAACGCCCTGCTGAAAGACAAAAGCTCGTGTGGCCGGCTCTGAAGGACGGCCAGTGAGGCAGGCGAGGAGAGGCTATAGCCCATTCGTGTAGACTGATCTTGTCCCACGGAGGCGGCTAACCACCCCGCCAGACATCATCGAGGGGAGCGCCACTAGGCTTACCCCAAGTGTTGGTCATTTCCACCTGGGTGACCTCGGCCAAGTCACCAAGCCGCTTAGAGCAAGCTTTCGAACTGGATGCTCCCCGGGCACATGATCGGCTAGCTGTGAGCTTTCGGGAGGTTGTCCATTCGGACCGGACCGAGGAGACTGGAGTTACCACGCTTCAGCATCCATCGGAGGATCCGAATGAACATCCATAAGAATGCCCGTCTCACACCGCTGCG
>NZ_RZSG01000535.1:0-4173 GCF_003997725.1 Mesorhizobium sp. M4A.F.Ca.ET.050.02.1.1 | reverse complement strand
GCAGGTGATCGTCGGCGCCAGGAGTTCGGGCAGCCCCCTGAACCTGTCCCGGAGAAAACGGCAGATTTCGGCGTTCTTGTGTTTCCAGTAGCTCGCCTTGTCGGCTCCTTCGAGCCGGAGGATGAGGACGGGCTTTTCGGGCATCGCGTCGACAGCGCCGACGAGGTCCGCAGCCGCGAGCAGGATGCCTGAGAGCAAGTTCGGGTGCTCTTCCGTCTTGCGGAAGATAAAGGCCTCCCATCGCTTCAGGAGCTTCTTGTCCTCCTTCAGCGTCTCCCGGTACTTGAAGAAGAATTCGCGTTCCGCGTCGTCGGCCTCGCCAGTCTCGATGATGTCGTTCTCGAGGAGGTGTTTGTCCTCTTCCTCGAGGACGGCCGGAAAGTTGGTCTTGAAGAACAGCGACGAGGCCTGTGACAGCTTGATCCGCGTTGCCGCCTTGCTGATTTTCAGAACAGGCTCGAAAACTTCCCATCGCAGCCGGGCCGCGGCTTCCTGCGACGGCCTCCAGCTTCCCGCTTGGATGCTGTCGTCGTCGACGAGGGCGATCAGGACGTCCATCTCCTCCCGCCGCATGCGGGCGTTCGCGAACAGCTCGCCGATCCTCTCCCTAAGGACGCCTCGGTCCAGCGGAGCGCCGCGGTCGTTCCTGAGATAGAGCGCGTCCTCGGCTTTGCGGTGGAGTTCGGAAAGCTCCTCGCTCCATTTCTCCACGCTCTTAATGCGGCCTTTCGGGGCGAAGTCCTTGAACCGCCCGGCTCCTGCCGGAATCCGGAAGGCGGGCAGCGCGTTGTCGAGAGCCTTTTCGATGCGTGCGTTTTTCTGATGTTCGCTGTTCAGCATCAGCATGAATTTCGAAAGCATCGGCAGCCCGTCGACGACGAGGCCGGCGGCGAACGCGCCGCGCACGAAGTTGCAGACGTTGTCCCGATGCCTCGCTGGCAGGTCCTTGAGTTCCGGGCACATGGAAATCCAGAGTCCGGGAGCCTGGGACAGGGCTTCCTCCGAAATCTGCTTGATCTCCTTGACGGTCGCTCCCACCACGTCGAGATGGTCGGTGGTGACCGAGAACAGGATCACGCCTTGGCCCGCAGGGCGCTCCATGTTCCGGAAATGGGTCGCGCTGTAGTTGGAAAGCATGGATTGAGGCAGGGTGCCGTCCTGCAGCGCCGGGTTGACGTATACCTCCGCTCCCGGGATGCGGGCCGCGACTTGCCTGGCCACCGCGCACGTCAGGTCTGGCGGAAGGTCGACGATGGAGAACAGGGACTTCCTGCCGGGGCTGTCGAGCATCTCGCTCTCGATCCGGGCGACCGAAACGTCCGCGACAAGCGCCACTGCTTGGTCGTTTTCGGTTGTGGAAGCAGACACGGACACGTTCATCGGCGGACCTCGTAGAACGGGTTATGGACAAAAGCGCAGTCGTCGGAAAGACGGTGCACGAGGCCGAGGACGCGCAGGCGCTCCTCCAGCAGCCTCTGGTTGGCCTTGAAGTGCCCGTAGTTAGCCGCCTTGAACGTCTCACGGCCGACCTCCGAACCCGCGACGATCCCGTAACGGTCCCAGAGCGTCCTGAGGAAAGTCTCGAATTCGACGGGTTCCCTGACGTTGGCCAGGACGAGCGCCTCGAGCAGGCCGTCGCTCGCGGCGTACCAGCGGCCCGCTCCACGGACGGCGACGGCGAGGCCAATCTGCTCGGCGTAGAAACCGATGACGCGCCCGAGGTGCTGGTCATGGTCTTCGAGCGCTTCCCTTGCGATGTGCTCCGGGTACTGCTCCGGTTCGGGGCGCTGGTCGCTGTCGCCCCAGGTGAAACCGAAGCGCTTTTCGACAATCTCGTTGGCGGCGCGCACCTTGTGGGGCATCTCGAGCGCGGCCTTCCACTCGGCGGAAGCGGCGAACTCCTCGGTGAGCCGCTCGATCGCGGTTCGGGTCATGTCCCTGTGACGCCTGAAGCAGTCCTGAGAAATCCGTTTCACCCCGACGGTCGACGTGCTGACCATGTCCAGCGGGATCGGCGGAGGCTCGGACCCGAGCGCTTCGGCCGCTCTTTCGATCATGTACCGTATGATCCCGAACCCGGTCAGCCGCATGAGCGGCTCGGGCAGGTTGTCGTCAGGCAGTTCCGACAGCGACAGGACGTTGAACCAGTCCTGGGCGATCCTTTCGTAGGCGCGGTGGGATGGCAGGGGAAGGTAGCCCAGGTCGAAATCGAGAGGCGCGTCCTGCTCCTGCGGCTGCAAGACCTTGGCGAGGCCGTTCCATCGGCTGTCCTCGGTGAGCAAGCGGTTCTCGATCAACGGCTCGAGACTGTCCCTCAGGGAACTGCGGTTGAGCATCATGTAGAGCAGTTCGCCGCCCCGAGAGAAGAAACGGCGGTCCTTGTCCGCCTTCTCGGTCTTCTTCTCCCCGAAATCCGCAGCCAGCATCGCAGGTCCGCGGGGAGCCAAGTGCCGGGAAGTGGCGCGCCGCTTGCGGCCGCTCTCGATCTCGGCGCTGCGAAGCAGGACGACGGCGTTCCTGAAGGAGGAAAAGCGGGTGAACCTCTCCTTCAGGTAACCGAACTTGGCCTCGCCGTTCGTGCCGATGCGCTCGAACCACTTGGTCCATCGGGTATTGTCGGAGCCGAATTCGTCGCTGTTGGCGATCTCGTCGATGTGCCTGTCCTTGAAGAGGACCGTCCGCAGCTCGCGGCGCGGCGCGAGGCTGTAGCTGAAGCGCTCGTGCTTGCCGCCCTCGCCAAGACCGGGAAGGATGCGGTCGAAGTTCTTGTCGGCGCTCCTGAACGACATGATCCCCAGCGCTTCGAGCAGCAGGAACCACGGGGTCTGGTCGTTATAGAGCCGATGTCCCCAGACCTGCTGTTCGAGCCATACGTCCGTGCCCTTGGCGAACTGTTCCGTCGGCGGCTCGAGCGCGCCTTCAAGGTAATTCTTGACCATCGGGTTCTACTCCGCCGCCACGATGTCGAGCGAATCCGCCCGCAGCCGCCCGTCGTCGCCGAGGCGGACGACGCGCATGTTCTTCAGGTCTTCCCTCCTCACGAGCCGCGCCTGCTGGAGGCGGGCCATGACGCGCAGCCTGAACTGCCGGAGTTCCTCGAAGCACTGCCGGGAGAAGCTGCCGGGCAGGCTGCCCCGCTCGACCCGCATCAGGTACTCGAAAAGGAGCGGCGACAGCTTGTGGTCGGCCACTTCCGCGAACGGGTCGCTGAACCGTTCACGGATGCCGATCGACATCTTGGGCCTTCCCGTCCGGCTATCCGGCACGAGGTTGAAATGCACTGGGCCGCCTACATCCTGACCGACCGGAATTTCGAAGTCGAGGATGCGGCCTACCCTGCTCTGCGTGTTCGCCGCCGGACCCGTCAGCCACAGCACGTTAGAGTCGTCGCACATCGTGCCCGAGTAGCTGCGGTTGAGGCCTATCACGAGCCTGCTCTTGATATGTTCGGAAGGCCCTCCCCTGCAGCCGGATTTCCAGAAATCAATGTACTGCCCGCCGTGCCGAAACACCGTCAGCCTCCACGGGTCGACTTCCTCTTCCTTCGTTGACGGGGGCAGCACGAAGAACAGGCGCCTGCGCTGCGCCTCGAGCGCCCTCTGGAAGACGGTGAAGTCATCGTACGTGCCGCGCCTGTAGTTAACCCGCGCAGGCTCGAACAGCGGTTCTCCGTGCACCGGGTCTGACGCGACGTACTTCGCATGGACGTCCGGAGGTTCCTTTTCGATGAGAAGGGTGTCGATCTCGTTGTTGGTCTCCAGCCCGATCCCCGCGTTCTCGAACACCGTGAAGGCGAGGTAATCCCGATTCTCGTTTGCCTTGAGATTGAGCCCGAGGACGTTGTCGTACGGATTGGACCGGACGGTCTCGTCTTCGGCGGCCAGCAGGTGCGCCGCCCCGCACGTCATGAGCGTGGTCTTGCGGTCCGAGACCCCGAGGAGCACGTTGACGATGAGCACGAGAATGTGACGCATCGGCAGGTGGGTGTCGTTCGCGGCCGCGATCCTGATGAGGTCGCCGAGCCTCGACCGCATGGAGGCGGCTCCGCGGTCGGCGAGCAGCGCCCGGTTCCTGCGTATCGGGCAGCTGCTGGTTTTGTAAAGGCCGCATCCTTCGCAGGCCGCCCATTCAGGATGTTCGACGATCTGGGTGACCAAGTCGTCGAACAGGACG
>NZ_RZSG01000534.1:0-4173 GCF_003997725.1 Mesorhizobium sp. M4A.F.Ca.ET.050.02.1.1 | reverse complement strand
CTCGGAAAAGCGCACGCCCGTCGTCATGTCGAGCACATGCTGCACGCTGGCGCCCGTCCAGGCGGTCGCGCCGAGTTCCGGAAGGTAGCTGGTGACCGGCTTTGCCGGATCGATCAGTCCTCGCCCGACGAGGATGCCGAATACCGAGCCGGTGACAGACTTCGCCATCGACTGAGACAGGTGCAGCGTGCGCTCGTCCATCCCGTTGAAATAGCGCTCATAGGCGATCCTGCCGTCCTTGAGCACCAGGAATCCGTCCGTGTAGGTCTCGTCGAGCAGCCCGGCGAGCGTCGTCGGCGCACCTGTGCTGTCCTCCACCGGCAATGCGTCGAGATCGACCTCGGCCCGTTCGAAACGATGGCGATGGCCGTGGCCACGCCAGACTTCGACGGTCGGCAGGAACTCGCGGATATGCTGGAATGCCCATCGGTTCCACGGCGGCCGGTCCCAGTCGAGCTTCGGCGGCACCAGCCTGGGCGGCGAGCCCTGCATGATCGGCGGCCGCGGATCCGAGTTGCGGTAGGAATCCATGATCAATGTCCCGACGACATGAAAACGGACCCGGCGGCGCCTGCCGCCGGGTCCGTCACGATGCGGCTACTTCTGCAGTTCGGTCCAGATCTTGGTGTAGAGTTCCTGGACGTCCGGCGGGCACATCAGCTGCAGCTCGGCTTGCGGCTTGGCATCGGCCGGAATGACCACTTCGGGCGCATCCTTCATGTCGGCCGGCATGTATTTGTCCGAACCGGTGATGGCATTGGCGTAGCGATGGAAAGCCGACAGCCCGGCGGCATTTTCCGGATCCATGATGAAGTTCTGGAACAGCTTGGCATTCTCGACATTCTTGGCTTCCTTGAGAACGACCACATTGTCACTCCACAGGCCAAAGCCTTCCTTCGGATAATTGTAATGGATGGCGGGATTCGCCAGCCGCTGGCGCAGCGCCGAACCGTTCCAGTCGCTGGTTGCCTTGAAGTCGCCGGCGCCCATCTTCTCGATGGTGTTGTATTCCATCGCGATCCAGTTGGGCTTGGCCGCGACAAGCGTGTCGCGCACCTTCTTCAGCAGCTCCTTGTCGGTGCTGCATTGCTTGCCACCGAGATATTTGGTCGCCGCGAACATGACGTCGTTCATTTCGGGTACGACATTGACCTTGCCCTTGAGCTCATCCGGCGTGTTGAAGATAATGCCCCAACTGTCGGCCGGTCCCTTGTAGGCATCGGTGTTGACAACGACTCCGATCGTGCCCCAGGCCCACGGCACCGAATATTTGCGGCCGGGGTCGAATTCGGGATTGGCCCATTCCGGCGCCACATTCTTGAAGTTCTCCATCTTTCCGGGATCGGTCTCAAGCAGGAGACCTTCCTTGATCCAGATCGGAACGTAGGTCTGCGACGGCACCGCAATGTCGAAGCCGGTGCCGCCCTGACGCACCTTGGCCAGCGCAGTGTCGTTCGAATCGTAGTCGGTGATCGTCACCTTGACGTTGTATTTCTGCTCGAACTTCTTGATGACGTCCGGGCTGGTGTAGTTACCCCAATTGTAGATGTTCAGCTCGCCATCGGCGAAGGCGCCGCCTGTCGAGGCGAGCAGCGCCAACCCCATGGCGGTCGCTGTGATCTTCCAGTTCATGGCTGTGCTCCCATTTCTCATGTCTAATCGCGTTTCCTGCTGATGAAGAAAAACAACGTCACGATGGCGACCGACAAAAGCAGGAATACGGTCGATATCGCGTTTATCTCGGGTGTTATCCCCCGACGGATCTGGCCAAGCATGTAGGTCGGCAGCGTGTCCTGGCCGCCCGACTTGACGAACTCGGTGATGACGACGTCATCGAGCGAGATCACGAAGGCCAGCATCAGCCCGGCCAGGATGCCGGGCCACAGCAGCGGCAGCGTGATGCGGCGGAACGTCCGCCACGGCGTCGCGTAGAGATCGGCGGCGGCGCGCTCCAGTGTCAGGTCCATGTTCTCCAACCGCGCCCGGATCGGCAGGTAGGCAAAGGGGATGCAGAATGCCGTGTGCGCGGCGATCAGATAGCCGAGGCCGGAATAGCCGGTGAAAATCTTGATGCGCGAAAAGAAGATCAGCAGCGCCACGCCGGTGACGATCTCCGGCACCATCAGCGGCTGGTTGATCGCCGCGTATTTGAAGGTCAGTCCGGGATAGGGCGCCGTGCGCGTCGTCGCCAGCGCCGCCATGGTTGCGGCGATGGTCGCCAGCACCGCGGCAACCGAACCGATCTGGAACGATCGCAGGGTGGCATCGATGACCTGCGTGTTCTGCCATGCCGACTGGAACCATTTCAGCGAGAAGCCGCCCCACTCCGAGGTCGATGTCGCGGCGTTGAAGGCGTAGAACACCAGGACGATGATCGGCAGATAGAGGACGACGAAGCAGGTCGCCGCGATCGCGGTGAAGCCCGGCTGGTGCTTGATCGAGAAATTAGCCATGGCGCACCTCCGCCCGTCCGGCATTGCGCACATAGGCTAGCAGCGCCACCATAACGATGATCATCACCGTGATCGACAGCGCCGAGCCGAGCGGCCAGTTGCGGCCCTGCCCGAACTGCAGCTCGATCAGGTTGGACAGCATCATGTTCTTGCCGCCGCCGAGCACGCTGGGCGTGACATAGGCGCCGATCGCCGGAATGAATACCAGGATCGAGCCGGCGATGACGCCCGGCCTGACCAGCGGGAAGATGATGCGCCGCAGCACCTGGAACCGGCTGGCGTAGAGATCGTAGCCGGCCTCGACCAGCCGGAAGTCGAGCTTCTCCATGCTGGCATAGATCGGCAGCACCATCAGCGGCAGGTAGACATAGGCCATGCCGATCAGGATCGCCGTATCGGTGAACAGGATTTGGACCGGCGCCGAGACGATGCCGAGCTTGATCAGGATGGTGTTGATGATGCCCTCGTTGCGGATGATCTGCAGCACCGCGAAGGTGCGGATGAGCAGGTTCGTCCAGAACGGTATGGTGATCAAGAACAGCCAGATGTCGCGCGTCTTTTCACTGCGCGTCGCCATGAAATAGGCGGTCGGGAAACCCAGCGCCAAAGTCGCGATCGTCGTCACGATCGCCAGCTTGATGGAGCGCCAGAAGATGGTGACGTGAGCGGCGGCAAGCGAAAGCGTGTCGTCGAAAATGTCACGCTCCATGAACACCGATAGCCAGGCCTCCGGCGAGAATTGCCATTTCACGTCGCCGTACGCGCCGGGCGTCAGCAGCGAATAGACCAGCACGATCAGCAGCGGGCCGGTCGCCGCGAGAAAGATGATGATGAGCGCCGGCGCCGACAGCAGCCAGCGCGTGCGGACGTCGCGCCGTTCCGCTTCCTTGGCGACTTGTTCCGCGGTGGCCATCAGTCCCTCAGCACTTGCGCGGCGTCGTTGCCGATCAGGATGCCGACCTTGTCGCCGCGCTCGAAACCGCAGCCGGCGCTGCGCGTGTTCTGCTGGCGCACGGTGAAGGCCTCGCCGCTGTCCAGCTGGACATGGATGTGGGTGTCGGTGCCGAAATAGACGATGTTCTCGACCGTTCCCGACAGGTCGCCCTTGGCGTTGCTCAGCTTGGCGTGCTCCGGCCGCACCACCACGGTGGCGTTGTCCTTCGGCTGGAAGCCCTCGGCCACGGTCGCCTCGATGGTCGCGCCGGATTTGAGCGTCGCCCGCGCCTTGCCGTTGCCAATGTCCGATATGGCAGCGGTGAGGAAGTTGGTCTCGCCGATGAAGTCGGCGACGAAGCGTTCCGCCGGCTTGTCGTAGATGTCCCAGGGCGTGCCGACCTGCAGGATCTTGCCCGACGACATCACCGCGATGCGGTCCGACATCGTCAGCGCCTCTTCCTGGTCGTGGGTGACGAAGATGAAGGTGATGCCGGTCTCGTGCTGCAGCCGCTTCAGCTCGATCTGCATCTCCTTGCGCAGCTTGTAGTCGAGCGCCGACAGCGGCTCGTCGAGCAGGAGCACCTTCGGCTGCGGCGCCAGCGCGCGGGCGAGCGCCACGCGCTGCTGTTGGCCGCCGGAGATCTGGCTGGTGCGACGGCCGGCGAGCGCCTCCATCTTGACCAGCTTCAGCATCTCGCCGACGCGCGCCTTGATCTCGGCCTTGGGCTTGCCCAGCATTTCCAGGCCGAAGCCGATATTCTCGGCTACCGTCATGTGCGGGAAC
>NZ_RZSG01000533.1:0-4179 GCF_003997725.1 Mesorhizobium sp. M4A.F.Ca.ET.050.02.1.1 | reverse complement strand
CGGTGCCGGCGAGACAAAGACTGTCCCGCCGTGCCGATCATACGGCGTCCATGCGCAAACGAGGAGACGTCCCATGAAATCTGTTGCAATCCTGATGGCGGCCGCATCGATATTTTGCGCCGGCAGCGCCAGTGCACAGTTTTACGGCGAGGCGGGCTGCATCATGTTCGAGGACTCGTATTTTCGCGGCCGCGCGCTGGAATTGGGGGCGGACGATTCGGTGAGCTTCCGTGGCGGCCAGTTCTGGAACGACCGCGTCTCTTCGGTGATCGTGCGCCGCGGCTGCACCCTCGTCGCCTATTCGGATACGCGGATGCGAGGCCGGTCGATCGAGCTCAATCGAAGGGTCCGCGATTTCAGCAATACCGGCTGGAACGATCGCATCTCATCGGCCGAATGCTATTGCGGCGAAAGGTACTGAGGCGGCCGTGACCTGAGCCTGGCTGCCCGCCGGTTCAAACCTAAATTCCAGATGTCGACCGGGTCTTGGCGCCGGTCGTCGGTGCTGCCGCTTCCATGTGCTCGTTCTGGCCGGTCTGCTGTTCCGCGGGCGTCGCCGTCGCCGCGCGTCGCGGCATCGCGATCACGCCGTCAAGCGCCTTCGCAATGGGCCCCGGACACGCGCCGAATGCCGTGCGGCTGGCGCTTGCCGCGCCGCCGATCGAGCGGCTCGAGGAGGCATTGCGCAGCTTGGCATGCATGCTGCATACGAGCGAGCAGGACTTTGCCTTCGTGGAGTAACCGCTTCGCCTTAGGCCGCCAGAAGCTGCTTGCGGTCGACGCGTTCCTGCTGCGGCGAGCGGGCATAGAGCTCACGGTAGCACTTGGAGAAATGCGAGGCGGAGACGAAGCCGCAGGCGACCGCCACCTCGACCACCGGCATCGATGACTGGATCAAGAGATGGCGGGCGCGGTCGAGCCGAATCTCCAGATAGTATCGGGCGGGTGAACGGCCCATCTCGGTGCGGAACAGGCGCTCGATCTGCCGGCGCGACAGATCGACATGGTCGGCGATCTCGATCAGCGACAGCGGCTCGGAGAGGTTCGCCTCCATTAGTTCGATGATGGTCAGCACCTTGGAGTTCTGCACGCCGAGGCGCGCCCGCAGCGGCAAGCGCTGGCGGTCGGTCGGGCTGCGCACGCGGTCGGTCAGCACCTGCTCGCAGACCCGGTTGACGAGGCTTTCGTCGAAATCGTCGCCGATCAGCTTCAGCATCATGTCGAGCGCCGCGGTGCCGCCGGCGCAGGTGTAGATATTCTGGTCGATCTCGAACAGGTCGGCAAAGACATTGGCCTTCGGGAAGGCCTCCGAGAAGCCGGGCAGGTTCTCCCAATGGATGGCGCAGCGCTTGTTGGACAACAGGCCGGCGGCGGCAAGGATATGCGCGCCGGTGCACAGTCCGCCGACGGCGACGCCGCGGTTGTATTCCTCGCGCAGCCAGGCGAAGGCCGACTTGTTCTGGTAGCGCTCGACATTGACGCCGCTGCAAACGATGGCCATGTTGGGCCGGTCCGGACCGGCCATCTTCTTGCGCTCCTCCTCGAGCGAGGTGTTGACGGCGCATTCGACGCCGTTCGAGGCGCGCACCGGCTTGCCGTCGATGCTGGCCAGGCGCCAGCTGTAGGCCTCGTAGCCGAGCATCCGGTTGGCCGACCGCAGCGGGTCGAGCGCCGTTGCGAAGGCGATCATGGTGAAGTCAGGAACGAGGAAGAACACAAACGATCTCTTGATCGGGTGCTTTACGGCATTCACGGGAAACCTCACGCGGCCATGACGCGAACAGGATGTCGCGAATAGCATAGCGACATCAGGAAAAACCATTCCTGTCAATCGCGTAGAGAGGTTTGGGACAATTAAATTTGCGACATGGGTCGCAAATGGGCAATTGCCTGGGGAATGGAGCCCGATGTGCTACCGGAGCGGGCAGACCCGCCCCTGGGCAAAAGAAACGCCGCTTCGGTCTTGCCGAAGCGGCGGGGAGGTTAACTTCACAGCGTCGGCGGGGAGGCGCCGCGCGTAAGTCTCAATATCAAGCGACGAAACCGAGGCGCGCGGCGGCCAAGGCGCCGGTCTGGCCAGGCATGGTCTTCGAAAGGCGCTGGCGCTCGAGCGCGGTCGTCAGGTTGGTTTCGCGGCGGGCGAAGAGGCGGGCAAAAAGCTTCATAATCATCTCCATTCGGTTGCTCAGACGGGTCGCCTTCGCGTGATGGAGTGGGGCAGCTCGTTTGCTGGCGTTGATATAGGCTTGTGCGAACGAAAACTAAATCGCAAAAACGAAGCGCTTGTTATGAAAAGCGACACCGATTGCGACAATTTTGGGCAATGCGCCCAGGATTTACGATTGTTTACAAGGCGTTAAATCGAAAAATGCGGCGTTATGCGATTGGCTCATATGCGTCATGCAGCTGTAGCATGGCTTTGAAAAATCATTTGAATGCAAACAAAACAGACGGTTGGGCAAAATAGAGAGGCCTGCCGGGCTGGGTCCGCCGGGCAGGCCTTCAGGATTTGATACACACGATTTACTTCGCTCCGGCCCAGGATCCGACACCGAGACGAGCGCCGGTCTTGGCATCGGCGGCTTCCGGCCAGCCGATATCCTTCTGCAGTTCAATCGGCAGCGCGTGGATGGCGCGTTCGGTCTGATAGCGAGCGCGGGCCGCGCTGAATTCGGTCGCAAACCGACCGAGGGACGACAGGATAGACATTTCATTCTCCTTTGCGTTGCGCCGGGAGTTGGCCGGCGGAAGCGTTGCGTCAGGTCTGTTTCAGCTTCATTTCATGTCTTGCAGGTCTGTGCCGCGGTCGTTTCACGGCTGCTTTTGGCAACAGCCTGCTTCGATGGAGTTGACTATCCTCCCAAACTGGAGTTCAATCAAACGAAATGGAATGATCGTTCACATCAGAAAAATTGAAGGCTGATCCCGATGAACGCCCCACTCAATCACCCGCTGCCGCTGCTCGATCTCGATGTCCTGCGCACCTTCGTTGCGATCGCCGAGACCGGCAGCTTCACCACCGCCGCTACGGCCGTCTTCCGCACGCCTTCGGCCGTCTCCATGCAGATCAAGAAGCTGGAGGACATTCTCGGCCGCTCCGTCTTCGCGCGCGACGCGCGCTCGGTGACGCTGACGACGGACGGCGAGATGCTGCTCGGCTATGCCCGCCGGCTGTTGTCGATCAACCGCGAGGTGGTGTCGAAGTTCATCATTCCCGACATTGTCGGCGTGGTGCGGCTGGGCTCGCCGGACGACTATGGCGAGCGCGTGCTGCCACATGTCTTGAAGCGTTTCGCGCAGTCGCATCCCTCGATCGCGGTCGATGTCACCATCGACCAGAGCATCAATCTGCGCCGGCGCATGGACGACCGGGCGCTCGACATCACGCTGCTGACCAATTCCTACAAGACCAGCGCGCTGGGTGCCGAGGTGCTGTTGACCGAACCGATCGTTTGGGCCGGCGCCAAGGGCGGCTGCGCGCATCTGCGCGAACCGCTGCCGGTGTCGCTGTGGGAAGAGGGCTGCATCTGGCGGGCAGGGGCGCTCGAGGCGCTGGGACGCGAGGGCCGCAACTATCGCGTCGCTTATATGAGCGCGCACACGGCCGGCCAGCGCGCCGCGATCATGGCCGATCTCGCGGTCGCGCCGCTGCCCAAATCCTTCCTCGGCAACGAGATGGTCGAGCTCGGGCCGAAGGACGGCATGCCCGACATTGGCACCTACAATCTCGCCATGGTGGTGGCGCCCGACGCCAGCGCGCCGGTGAAGGCGGTTGCCGACCACATCCGCGCGACTTTCGAGCTGTTCCGGGAAACCGGAAAGTTCTGATGAGCCTTGCTGTCAGTCGCGTTTCGGTGCTCAGCGATCTTGTCACGTGCGGAAAGCCGATTGATGTTCTGGCTGCAACGATGAGTGACTTGGGTTGGTCCGAGACGCCGATGGTTGTCCTGACCACTGACCATATTTTGAGCGTGCTCCGACGGTTCCAGTCAGGAGAACTCACTGCTGCGGACGTGGAGGCGTGGGCGGACCTGATCGAATGCAGGGAAGATATCGACTACCAGCCAGATCGACATGAAGACATACTGGAAGCGATCTATGTGTTGGCCAATCCGGTCTTGAATGGCCCACTTGATGAAGCCCTGACGGACCAAGTGATCGCCTCGCTCTCTGCTTGAC
>NZ_RZSG01000532.1:0-4189 GCF_003997725.1 Mesorhizobium sp. M4A.F.Ca.ET.050.02.1.1 | reverse complement strand
CCGGCGCAGGGGTCTTTGTTTTAGAAACCAAAGCCGGCAAATGGCCGACCCCTTTATTGCTCATCCCGCCACACGACCCGCCGCACCGTCCTTATTTCGGCAAGCCTTCTCACCCGAATGCCTTGCCTCTCCCCCGCCGTCGGGCTCTGCGTCTCGGCGTGCATGAATTCGTTCTTGCCGCAGCGCTCGCAGCGCATCTTGCTGCCCACGAGGTCAGGTTCGATGTCGCCGAAAATCTTCAGCAGATCGTCGGGCTGATACCAACGCTTGACGTTGCAGAGTCCGCAGCGGACGAGCACGAGTTGCCCGATCTCGTGGGCATTGCTGAGCCGCCGCCCGCCGCCGCGCTTTCGTCTTCCGTCAGTATCAGGCATGACTAATAATAGGAACGCATTCCTCGTTTGGTCAATTCGCCCTTGACATTTTTGTTCCCTTTTTGTTCACTGCGCACATAACGTATGAGGAGCAGCCGGGATGGACCAGATCGTGACACTGGACGGCCGCCAGGAGGCCGCGCTTCAGGCTGTGGCCGACAAGTTCATCGCGCTCCACAAGGGCGACCCCATGAAGGCGCTGAAGGAGATGATCGTGCTCAACGGGCACCTTCAGGAACAGCTCGATGCGCTGCAGGTTTCAAGGAGGCGGCAATGAGCATCCTGCTCGACGCCGAAGCGCAGGCTGAATTGCAGGCCGAGGCCGAGAAGCTGATCGCCCGCTACGCGAGCCCGCTGGAGACGGTGAAGGCGCTGATGGCCTACAATTGCGAGTTGGAAACACAAATCCTCGCGCTCGCTCACCGCCACCCGGAGCTGGTGTCGCTGAGCTATGACGATACTCCGGCGATAATCGGCTGAAGCCATGTCCGCGACGGCGCGGTTGTCCACGCCGTCGCCGAGGGATGCTTGTCTCACGCCGCCCGCAGACCTTCCTTAGGGCGCAGGTTCTGGTTCATGCGGAACAGGTTTTGCGGGTCGTAGCGCTGCTTGATCTCCAGCAACCGGCGATAGTTGCCGCCATAGGCCGCTTCGATCCGGTCGGTCTCGTCCTCCGGCATGAAGTTCACATAGGCCGTGCCGACGGCGTAAGGCCGTGTCGCCTCGTAGATACCGCGAGCCCAATCGATGCAGGCCTTGTCCATTGCCGGTTCGCGCCAGCGGGCGTGGACGTTCATGACGAAATGCGAGCTGCGCTGCGGAAACGCGGTGGCATCCGCTTCGACGCGGCCCGCCACCCCGCCGACATGGCCGAAGAATATCTCGCATTCGGGACCCGGAAGCCTCGCAATCGCCGCCGTGGTGACCTCGACCGCGCCGTCGGAAAGCTCGGTGAAGTCATGGCTCTTCCAGTAGTTGCGGGCGCCGGGCGTAAGCAGCGGGTCGAAGGCCTGCTGCCAGCCGGTGAACGGATTGACACCGACGACGTCGGCGATCGGCGAGCCGATGGCGCGCAGCTTCCGGGTCGCCTTTTCGCCGGTCTCGATGTCGCCGCAATAGCACATGGCCAGCACCAGCACCTCCTTGCCGTGCCATTCGGCCGGCAGGAAGGGCAGCGGCGGCGCTTGCCGCATGACCACCCAGCAGGTCAGTTCGTCGGGTGCATCTTCCAGCGCCTGCTTATATTCCCGCAGCACTTTCCCGGCATCGGCGAAGGGATGGACGACAAGCCCCGACAGCACTTGCGGCCCGAACTCATGGAGCTGAAACTCGAACGCCGTGACGACGCCGAAATTGCCGCCGCCGCCGCGCAGCGCCCAGAACAGGTCGGGATTTTCGTTCTGGCTGGCGCGCAGCAATTTTCCGTCGGCGGTGACCACGTCAGCGGAAACGAGATTGTCGATGGTCAGCCCGAATTTGCGGGTGATCCAGCCGAAGCCGCCGCCCAACGTCAGGCCGGCAATGCCGGTGGTCGAATTGATGCCGACTGGCATCGCAAGCCCGAAGGCCTGCGTCTCCCTGTCGACATCGGCAAGCGTGGCGCCGGGCCCGACCCAGGCTCGCCGTGCCGCGACATCGACCCGCACCGACTTCATCAGCGACAGATCGAGCATCAGGCCGCCGTCGCAGACGGCGCTGCCGGCAATGTTGTGGCCGCCGCCACGCACGGAGACGAGGAGCTTGTTTTCCCGCGCGAAATTCACGGCGGTAACGACATCGGATGCACCAACGCAGCATACGATCAGCGCGGGCCGCCGGTCGATCATGCTGTTCCAGATGCTGCGCATGTCGTCGTAGGCCGCGTCGCCTTCCCGCAGCACGGTGCCGCGTATCCGAGCCGAAAGGGCATCAAGGGCCGCGGCGTCGAGCGTCGTCTTGCCGCCCTCAAGGGTGGTGAAGCTCATGGCATTCATGCTTTCCTCCCGTTTTTGTGGTGAGCCCCCCTTCCTGCCTTTTAGTGTGCGCTTATGTTAGCTGTGACGCAAGCAATGGCGGGCAGCGCGGCCCGCCATTGCGAACTGAATTTCTCAACGGACGATCCGCTGCACGGCGCGCTAGTTGGGTGCTCGCGTTTACCGGCGATCTTCCGCCTTTGCCTACAATCTTAACGGGCAGGAATAACAGAATTTCAATCAACGCAAATTATACATCGCGGCGGATGTGGACCATGGAGGGGAACACCGCATGAAACGCCTGATGTTTGCCTGCTCGATATCGTCTGGGCTGCTGTTGTCAGCGAACCGGGCGTTTGCGTTCAATTTCGGCTTCGTCAGGGTGCCGGACTGGATGGATCCTTATATCGGCGTGCTCGTTGCCGTCACCTTCTTCTTCTGGCTCGGACTGGCGGCGACAAAGCCGAGCGGCGTGCCGTTCAAGCAGGTGCGGTATGTCAAGGTTTCGCCGATAGCGAATTTCTTCTACCTCGGCATGGCCTTCTTCTTCACCATCATGATGGTCATGCTGTTCGCCGGCATGGGCCTGAGGCGATACGCTGAATGGACCGGCGCAGCGTAGAGCGGGAAGCGAAACGGGACAGATCGACCCTCTTTCGCGCCGCCTCTGTCCTGCCGGACATCTGCCCCACAAGGGACCCACAAGGGGGAGATTGGCAGCTTCGCCGCCGTTGCCCCTTACGCCTTCTCGCGCTTCAGCGCCTGCGCCATGCAGTGGATGCCGCCGCCGGTCTTGGAGATCTCACTCATATCGACGGCCGCGACCTCGAAGCCGCGCGCCCGCAGCTTTTCGATCAGCGTCTGGCTCGATGTCGGCGCGATCACCCTGTCCTTGCCGAGCGACATGAAGTTGCAGCCGAGCGCCATCGTGTCCTGGAAGGGCACGTCGATGATCTCGTGGCCCTTGCCCTTCAGCCAGTCGACGATGCCGGGCTCGGTGCAGGCGAGGCAGACCGCGGTAAGCTTTTCGGCGATCGGCACAACCATCAGGTCGATATGGACATAGTATTCGTCGATGAAGGCGATGCGCGTCTCCCAGCCTTCCTTGTCGAACCAGGCCTGCACCTGGCGGGCGCCCTCCTCCTGGGTGCGAGCGCCGCCGCAGCCGATCAACACCACGCCGTCCTCGATGACGTTGAAGTCGCCGCCTTCGAAGGCACCGGCGGTCACCATATCGTAGATAGGGATGCCGAGCTTTTCATAGGTGCGGATGGCGGCGTAGTTCTCGCCGCGCCGCCACCAGTTGGCCATGGCGGTGATGAAGGCGCCGTAGGGCGTCATGACGCTGGAATCGCGCGAATAGACCTGCATCGGCAGTTCCGGGGTCGGCTCGTGCCAGTGGATGTTGACGCCGAAATGCTCGTATGCCGCGACAAGGTCCTTGTGCTGCGCCTGCGCGATCTGGACGTTGCAGGGCGCCTCGCGCAGATGTTTTCTCGACAGCGAGCTTGTCGACAGGTGGCGCAGGAAGTTGGGCGAACCAAGCAGCACGTCGGTCAGCACATCGGTCTCGTTGGCGAAGCCCCAGGCGGTCAGCGGCTTGGTGCCGCCGGCGGGGTTGCGGCGCTGCAGCGAGAACGGCTCGGCGACGACGCGGTCATGGACGGTCATGGTTGTTCTCCTCGTGGGGTTGTTGATCGGTCATGCAGTGGAGGCGGCCGGGATCCACCAGTCGCGCCCGCGCGCCGTGGCGACATATTCCGGCCAGCGGAAATTGATCGGCGGCTCGTAGTCGCAAAGCGGCGCGATCCAATTCGCGCCGCCGACGCCGCCGCCGGTGCGGGCGACGAACTCGTCCATCGC
>NZ_RZSG01000531.1:0-4198 GCF_003997725.1 Mesorhizobium sp. M4A.F.Ca.ET.050.02.1.1 | reverse complement strand
CTATGTCACCGCGCAGAGCTTCTCCGGCGGCACATACAGCGCGCGCGTGCTGGTCGACGGCGAGGCCTATTGGGTCGACGAGTTCCGGCTGAGCCAGCTCAGGCAAGGGCTGACCCCGGCTGAGCTCGAGCTCACGCCGGCCGCCGACGATTGAGTTTTCACGGATGATCATGGCAAGGCTGGCGGGACAGCACCCCCCTCTGGCCTGCCGGCCATCTCCCCCTCAAGGGGGGAGATCAGATGCAGTTGCCGCTTTCGCCAATCGCCGACGTTACAAGGGGAGCACCGGCGCTCGAACTGCCAATCTCCCCCCAAGTGGGGGAGATGTCCGGCAGGACAGAGGGGGGCGCGAAGGAACGCGGCCTTTGCCATTGTCCGCTCTGCGCCTTGGCGCCTGACCGATGCCGCCTCCCTCCAAACTCAAACCCTACCGCGCCAAGCGCGAATTCTCCCGCACGCCGGAACCCGCGGGCGGGCTTGCGAGCAGTGAGGGCAACCGCTTCGTCGTCCACAAGCACCACGCCACCGCCGACCACTACGATCTGCGGCTCGAGGTCGGCGGCGTGCTGAAGAGCTGGGCGGTGCCGCGCGGGCCTTCGCTCAACCCGGCCGACAAAAGGCTGGCGGTCGAGACCGAGGACCATCCGGTCGAATATATCGACTTCGAGGGCGTCATCCCCGAGGGCGAATATGGCGGCGGGCCGATGATCGTCTGGGACACCGGCACCTGGGCGCCGATGGACGACGTCGAGAAAAGCCTGAGAACCGGCGCCTTCAAGTTCCGGCTGGCCGGCCAGAAGCTGAATGGCGGCTGGATGTTGACGCGGCTGAAGCCGAAGCCCGGCGAGGACGAGGCAAAGAAGAACTGGCTCCTGTTCAAGGAGCGCGACCTCGCTTCGGACACCAGCCGCGACATCCTCAGCCAACGGCCGGAGAGCGTGAAAACCGGCCGCCGCATCGAGGAACTGGTGGCGCCGCCGAAGAAGCGCGAGCGCCTGCCGCCGAAACCCGGCTCCTTCAAGCCCCACGCGTTGCCCGGTGCTGTCAAAGCGCCGCCATCTGGCCGCATCGAGCCACAGCTTGCCACACAGGTTCCGAAGCCGCCGGGCGGCAATGATCCCGCGGAGCACACCGGTCAACTCTGGCTGCACGAGATAAAATTCGACGGCTACCGCACCATGGCGCATGTCATGGACGGCGAGGTCAGGCTGATCACCCGTGGCGGCATCGACTGGACGAAGCGCTACGGCGATCTTCCGCAGGCCTTTTCGCGACTGCCGGTGAGCCAGGCGATCATCGACGGCGAGATCATGGTGCTCGACGACAAGGGCATCTCGCGCTTTGCGCTGCTGCAGGACGCGCTGGCCGAAGGCGCCGGCTCGAAGCTGCATTTCTACGCCTTCGACCTTCTCCATCTCGACGGTTGGGATCTGCGCAAGGCGCCGCTGCAGAAGCGTAAGGCGCTGCTTGCCGAGCTGCTCGCCGGCCAGACCGCCAACGCCGCCATCCAGTACAGCGACCATGTCGAAGGCGACGGGCAAGGTCTCTACGACCAGGCCTCGGAGCTTGGGTTGGAAGGCGTCGTCTCCAAGCGCGCCGACGCCATTTACATGAGCGGCCGGACCAAGAGCTGGACCAAGGTGAAGGCGCAGAAGACGGATGATTTCGTCATCGCCGGCTATACCGTCTCCGACCGCGCGGAGGGCTTGGCGGCGCTCGGCATGGCCGAGTTCGAGAATGGCGAATTGCATTATCGCGGCAAGGTCGGCACCGGATTCGATCGCGACATGGCGACGGAGCTGCTTACCCGGCTGGAACGGCTGACGGCCGGCGCCAGTCCGCCCGAAGGCGCGACGCGCGAGATCATGCGTGAGATGCACTGGGTGAAGCCGCTGCTGTCGGCCCGCATTCGCTATTCGAACCGCACCGCCGACAATGCGATCCGCCACGGCGTATTTCGCGGCCTGCGCGATATCGGCGGGCTGACCACACCGGCGCCGGTGAAGCGCAAGCGGCTGATCGCCGAATCCGATCTCGCCACCATCTGGGTCACCAATCCGGAGCGGCGGCTGTTCGGCAAGACCGGTCCGACAAAACTCGACATCGCGGTCTATTACGCGCTGGTCGGCGATTTCATGCTGCCGCACATCATCGGTCGCCCGGTATCGCTGGTGCGCTGCCCGACCGGCAAGCCGCAGGACTGTTTTTTCCAGCGTCACGCTTTCACCGGCATGCCGCCTTCGGTGGCGGTGTTCGAGTCGATCAATTCGGAAGGCGAAACCAAGACCTATCTCTCGGTCGAGGACGCCAAGGGCTATCTGGCGCTGGCCCAGTTCGGCGTCGTCGAGTTCCATACCTGGGGCACGCACCGGACAAAACTCGACAAGCCCGACCAGATCGTCTTCGACCTCGACCCGGGCGAGGGCATTTCGTGGCGCGAGGTGGTGGAGGCGGCGGTCCACATCAAGGGCGGTCTGGAAGTGCTGGGCCTGGTGCCCTTCGCCAAGACCTCCGGTGGCAAGGGCATCCACATCACGGTGCCGGTGACCAGGAAGCAGAACTGGAAGAAGCTGCACCAGGCCTCAAGCGCGATCTCGACCCATCTCGCGTCGACCGCGCCCGACACCTTCACCACGACGATGGGCAAGGACAACCGCAAGCGCCGCATCTTCATCGACTTCCACCGCAACGCCCGTGGCCACACGTCCGCCGCCCCCTATTCGCTGCGCGCCCGCACCAACCTGCCAGCATCGACCCCGGTGAGCTGGACGGATCTCGAGACGATCGACGCGCCGGAGGACCTCAACTACGCCTCGCTGCCGGGGCTTTTGGAGACATCGGGCGATCCCTGGGCGGAGATCGACGAGATGGCGCGGGATCTGCCGGTGTTGGCGGGGAGGTAGGCCATGCATGAGGCGAAGCCCTCGCGTCTTTCGTCATCCTAGGGCGAAGCAAGGAGCGAAGCGACGCGGCGAAGACCCTAGGATTCATGCCGTGACTTCGGCCGTGGAATGCAATTGTGCAGAATGGTCGCCCGCAATACCGCCAGCTCGAGGCCTCCGGCCAATCGTCAGCGTCCCGCCAACGTCTCAACCCCATCTCCATCGACGCTTGCTACAATTTGAACTATTCTCCCACCAAACCCGACCCAGAAAACACTTCGTCAGGAATTCGGCAGTACCATCAAGGGTCGGTGTAGGATTTCCACGGCGCCAACCGTCCTTGAGCGGGAGCGCTGCAAGTAACTGTCAGTGCATGGCCGCGTAGGAGTTCATCATGGCGCCCAGGGCAAGTTGGAAAGGTTACCTCAAGCTCAGCCTCGTCAGCTGTCCGGTCCGGCTCTATCCGGCCACCAGCGCGAGCGAACGCATCACATTCAACCAGCTGCACAAGAAGACCCACAACCGCATAAATATGAAGCCCGTGGATCCCGAGCTCGGGCTGGTCGAGCGCTCGGACCTGGTCAAGGGCTACGAGTACGAGGACAAGCAGTACATCATCATCGATGACGCCGACCTCGATGCGGTCAGGATCGAATCCAACCACACGATGAACATCGAGGCCTTCGTCGATGAGGGCGAGGTCGACGTCATCTATCAGGACTCACCCTATTACCTGGCCCCCGACGGCGCCATGGCGGAGGAAACTTTCGCGGTGCTGCGCGAGGCGATGCGCAAATCCGGCAAGTTGGCGATCGCCAGGCTCGTGCTCTCCAGCCGCGAGCGCGTGGTGACGATCGGCGCGCGCGAGAACGGCATGTTCGTTTGCACCTTGAGGAATCCCAACGAAGTGCGCGGCACGGCTGAATATTTCGGCAACATTCCGGCCGGCAAGCCGGACCCGGAAATGCTGCAGCTCGCCGAGGCGCTGATCAAGCAGAAGGAAACCGCCTTCGATCCGAAGAACTACGAGGATCGCTACGAGGTGGCGCTGATGGCGATGATCCGCGAGAAGCTGAAGGGCCACAAGCCGATCATTGCGGCCGCGCCCGAGCGCGGCAACGTCATCAATCTGATGGATGCGCTGAAGGCGAGCCTGTCGCAGTCGGCCAAGCCGCCAGCCAAGTCGAAGAGCAAGGCCGACGAGGCGCCGGCCAAGCCAGCCAAGAAGGCGGCTGCCGGCGGCGCGCCCGAAAATCCGCTGAAGGCGAACCTGTTGAAGGCCGTCGGCAAGAGCAAGAAGTGACGGCAGGGTCAGT
>NZ_RZSG01000530.1:0-4204 GCF_003997725.1 Mesorhizobium sp. M4A.F.Ca.ET.050.02.1.1 | reverse complement strand
CTGCAAGACGGTGCGCAGGCTGGCCGATCCGCTGAACATCGGCCGGGTTATCGCCCGGCCTTTCGTCGGCGAAAGCGTCGCCACCTTCGAACGGACATATAACCGCCGCGACTATGCGGTGCCGCCGCCAGAGCCGACCCTGCTCGACCGGCTGACTGGGCGCGGCAGCAAGGTCATCGCGGTCGGCAAGATCGGCGACATCTTCGCGCATCGCGGCATCTCGGAGGTGCGCAAGGCCGCCGGCAACATGGCGATGTTCGACAAGGCGCTCGGCGCGATGGACGAGGCCGGCGACGGCGACCTGGTGTTTGCCAATTTCGTCGATTTCGACACGGAGTTCGGCCATCGGCGCGACGTCGCCGGCTATGCCGCGGCGCTCGAGGCGTTCGACCGGCGCCTGCCCGAAGCGCTGGTGAAATTGAAGCAAGGCGACCTCTTCATCCTCACCGCGGACCATGGCAACGATCCGACCTGGCGCGGCACCGACCATACGCGCGAGCGCATCCCGGTGATCGGCACCGGACCTGGGCTCGCGGGCGGCGACATCGGCCTCAGACCGACTTTCGCCGATATCGGCGAGACCGTCGCGGAGCATCTCGGGCTGGCGCCCGGCCGTCACGGCACCTCCTTTTATGCGGCGATGGGCGGCCATGCCCGAACTGCCTGAGGTCGAAACCGTCCGGCGCGGGCTGCAGCCGGTCCTGGAAGGCGCTCGCCTGGTCAGGGTCGAAGCGCGCCGGCCCGATCTCAGGTTTCCATTTCCCGCGCGCTTCTCCGAACGGCTAACCGGCAAGACCATCACCGCGCTCGGCCGGCGGGCCAAGTACCTCACCATGCATGTCGATGGCGGTCCGGTGCTGATCTGCCATCTCGGCATGTCGGGCTCCTTCCGCATCGAAACCGCCGAAGGCGAAACGCCCGGCGCGTTCCATCACGAGCGCTCGAAGAATTCGGCGCACGACCATGTCGTGTTCGACATCGAATCTCCCGCGGGTACCCGCTCGCGGGTGATCTTCAACGATCCGCGCCGTTTCGGCTTCATGCTGTTTGCGGAAGGCGCGCCAGACACTCATCCGATGCTGACCGGCCTAGGCATCGAGCCGACCGGCAATGCGCTGGACGGCGCCCTGCTCGCTTCGCTGCTCGCCGGCCGCAGATCGCCATTGAAAGCGGCGCTGCTCGACCAGCGGCTGATCGCGGGACTCGGCAATATCTATGTATCAGAAGCGCTGTGGCGCGCCGGCCTGTCGCCGCTGCGCGAGGCGGGCACAATCGCCGGAGGCGGCAAAAAGGCGAGGGAGCGAAGCGAGCGCCTGGCCGAAGCGATCCGGTCGGTCATCGCCGATGCGATCGCCGCCGGTGGCTCCTCGCTGCGCGACTATGTGCAGTCCGATGGGTCGCTCGGCTATTTCCAGCATTCCTTCGCGGCCTACGACCGCGAGGGCGAGCCATGCCAAAAGCCCGGCTGCGGCGGCCATATCGAGCGTATCGTGCAGAGCGGCCGCTCGACCTTCTATTGCCGGACCTGTCAGCGGTGAGCTAGACCGATCCCTCAATCGGAACGAGGAGGCGATGCCATGACCTATGAAACAATCATCGTGGAAACGCGCGGCAAGGTCGGGCTGATCACGCTGAACCGGCCGAAGGCGCTCAACGCGCTGAACTCCCAGGTCATGGCGGAGGTGGTCGCGGCGATGAGCGGGTTCGGCGCCGATGCCGGCATCGGCGCGATCATCATCACCGGTTCCGAGAAGGCCTTCGCGGCTGGCGCCGACATCAAGGAGATGCAATCGATCGCCTTCGTCGATGCCTACACGCAGGACTTCTTCGTCGGCTGGGAGCAACTCACGCGCGTGCGAAAGCCGATCATCGCGGCGGTTGCGGGTTACGCGCTTGGCGGCGGCTGCGAACTGGCAATGATGTGCGATTTCATCATCGCCGCGGATACCGCAAGGTTCGGCCAGCCCGAGATCACGCTTGGCGTCATGCCCGGCATGGGCGGGTCGCAGCGGCTGACCCGTTTTGTCGGCAAGTCGAAGGCGATGGACATGTGCCTGACCGGGCGGATGATGGATGCGGCCGAGGCGGAGCGCTGCGGGTTGGTGTCGCGCGTCGTGCCCGCGGGCGATCTCATTGAGGAAGCTCTGAAGGCCGCGGCCAAGATCGCCGAGTTCTCGCTGCCGTCGGTGATGATGACGAAAGAGGCCGTCAACCGGGCCTATGAAACGACGCTTGCCGAGGGTTTGCGGTTCGAGCGGCGGCTGTTCCACTCGCTGTTTGCGCTGGACGACCAGAAGGAAGGCATGGCCGCCTTTGCCGAGAAGCGGAAGCCCAATTTCACCAACCGATAAGATGGTCGGGCGCCGGCGTCAAAAAGAAGGCGAAGCGGCGTTGACGCGCCGGAAAAGCTGAACTATAAGCCGCACCAACCGAGGCGGCCTGTGGCTGCCCGTTTGTTTTTTGCGCCCTGCGATACCGCTGGCGCCCACCAGATCAGAAGAGAGGCACCATGGCCAACACCTCCTCGGCCAAGAAGGCAACGCGCAAGATCGCCCGCCGGGCCGCGATCAACAAGAACCGCCGCTCGCGCGTCCGCACTTATGTGCGCCAGGTCGAAGAGGCGCTCGCCTCGGGCGACAAGGCTGCCGCGCTGGCCGCGTTCAAGGCTGCCGAGCCGGAATTGATGCGCGCCGCGACGAAGGGCGTGATCCATAAGAACACGGCGTCGCGCAAGGTTTCCAGACTGGCGCACCGGCTCAAGGTACTGACTGCCTGATAAGCCTTTACTAAACTTGCGTTCTTCGAACCCGGCGGATGACGCCGGGTTTTTTCGTTTGCCGGCAAGTACTTAAAAAGAACGCCCCGAGATCGCGTCCAGGCTGGATTTCAAAATCCGGTTTACTTTGCCGGCATATACATGCGCACTGATATTCCGTTATGCCGAAAGCGGGCGCTGACCAAAATTCGGCTGTCAGAAATTAGCTATATATTTCAAACGCCTGTGGATGGTGATCCACAGCTTGTTCACATCGCGTTCGAGCGGCGGGGGACAAGTAGCTGTCAAGCGAATTATTTCAGAAAATTTCGTGCCGAGCGGCCATTTTCATATTCGCCGGAAAAGGGTTTGAATCACAATGGCTTTGTCAAAATATGCCGTTGCGGCACCCGCTCCGAACCCGTCTCCGCTAACCAGATTCGTTAAAAATCCGTTAGTCGTGGCCTTGCCCTATCCACAGCGATTTCGGTAATGTCCATCCATCGAAGGGACGGGCTCTTGGCCTTCAACCCAGCCTGAATCGGCCACCACAAAATGGCAGAATTCATGACGTGGATCAATTCCGCGAACGGGCTTGATTTGTCTTTTCGAGGCGGTAGGGGACTGGCGTAATTGTACATGGCAGGTCGATGGAGCCGGCGTTTTCGCCGGATGGCATCGCATTGCCCTGGTGTGTCGAGAACGGCCCAGCTTGCAAGAGCTGGCACCGGTCCCTTTGTTACGAGGCGATGATCACCTGCCGGCGGCGGCGGTGGTGTCGCAGCGAAGATACGGTCGCCGGAAACATGGATGCAGGAGGCGCATCCCCGGCGGAAAAGGGTACAAAAGGACAAGGAACTCGATCATGCAGAGCGGCATCGAAAGGGAGCTAACCAGCGAACTCCCATTCCCAACAACATTCGTCGGAGGGGACAGCATGGCGGGTTCCAGCGACGCGGAACAGAAGTTCGAGCGCGTCAAGGCCCAGCTGAAGGCGCGCCTGGGAGCTGAGGTCTATTCAAGCTGGTTTGGCCGCATGAAGGTTGCCGAGGCTTCCCGCGGCATTGTCCGCATCTCGGTACCCACGGCCTTCCTGCGGTCGTGGATCAACGGCCACTATCTCGATCTGATCGCGGAATTGTGGAAGCACGAGGATCCCGAAGTCCTCAAGATCGAGATCGTGGTGCGCACCGCCACGCGCCAGACACGCAATGGCGTCGAGCCTGAGGTGACGCCGGCGCGTAAGATGACCCGACAGACGCAGACGGCGCTCGCCGCGGGCACCGCCGCGACAGGCAGGGTCGAACGGGCTCCGGCGCCGCGCCCGGGCGTGCCCGCAGAGACCGAGTTCCGGCACAATGTGCTGGGGTCGCCGCTCGATCCACGCTACACCTTCAGTTCCTTCATCGAAGGCCCGTCGAACCGGGTGGCTTTCGCCGCCGCCAAGGC
>NZ_RZSG01000052.1:0-17290 GCF_003997725.1 Mesorhizobium sp. M4A.F.Ca.ET.050.02.1.1 | reverse complement strand
GGCCTTCGGCTCGGCGCCGATGCTGGAGGCGGCATTGGCCGACCTCGCCAACCCGCCGCGCAACAGCCAGCTTGCCGGCTCGGTCGCGACGCTGGTGCTCGACGGCGACGTCGAGGGTCTTGCCGCGCATATTGCCGCCGGCATGGAAGAGGCAGGCCTGTCGGCTTCCGCCGGGCGCTCGCCCGCGGACATTGCGCGGCGGCTGATCGAGAAGGCCGAATTGCGCAGCGTGCGGCTATCGAACGAGGCGTTCTCGGCCTTGAAAGGGTTTCTGGCGATCGATGTGCCGCTCGATGGCGCACCTCAGGCCCTCGAAAGCTTCGCGGCCTCTGCCGGTCTCTCGCTGGGCGCGGCGCTGGACAATTTCGCCGCTCGCGCCAGTACGATCGAGGCGCATGGCCTGCCGGTTGCCGGCATTCGCTATGACGCGGCCTTCGGCCGTCCGCTCGACTACTATACCGGACTTGTCTTCGAGATCGCGGCTGAAGGCGGCGACAGGCCGCTGGCCGGCGGCGGCCGCTATGACCGCCTGCTGACTCTGCTCGGCGCGAAGACGCCGATCCCCGGCGTCGGCTTCTCGGTCTGGCTCGACCGCATCGAGGCGCTGCGGGAGAAGGCCGAATGATAACGCTCGCTCTCCCGTCGAAAGGCCGGTTGAAGGAGCAGGCGCTGGAGGTGCTGGCCAAGGCCGGCCTCACCGTCAGCCTGCCCGGCGACGAGCGCAAATACCGCGCCCGCATCGAGGGCATGGAGGCCGTCGAGGTCGCGTTTCTCTCCGCGTCGGAAATCGCCGGCGAGATCGGCCAGGGCTCTGTCGACCTCGGCATCACCGGCGAGGACCTTTTGCGCGAAAACCTGGCCGATTGGGAAGCGCGCGCCGAGATCGTCGCCCGTCTTGGCTTCGGCCATGCCGATGTCGTGGTGGCGGTGCCCGACATCTGGCTCGACGTCGATACCATGGCCGACCTCGACGATGTCGCCGCCGACTTCCGCCAGCGCCACGGCAGGCGGCTGAGGATCGCCACCAAATACTGGCGGCTCACCCAGCAGTTCTTCTCGCTCAAGCACGGCATCCAGGTCTATCGCATCGTCGAGAGCCTCGGCGCCACCGAGGGCGCACCGGCGCAAGGGCTGGCCGACGTCATCGTCGACATCACCACCACCGGTTCGACGCTGCGCGCCAATCACCTCAAGGTGCTGGCTGATGGCGTGGTGCTGCGATCGCAGGCCTGCCTTGTCGCCTCCAGGAAGAAACGCACAGCCGCCGATGAGGCGCTCTTGCGCGATATCGGCGCGAAGATGAGCGCCCTTCCTCCCCCTTGAGGGGAGGGTGCCTCGCCAAGCGAGGCGGGTGGGGTCGTCTCACTTCGAGCAGGCCCCCTCACGTCCATCCGCCGTCGGCGGCTGTCCACCCTCCCCTCAAGGGGGACATTGGTGGGATTTCCTCTGCCCCGGCGGACTGATAGGCTCGGTCTATCCCGGGAGGAGACGGCGATGGCGATCAAACTCGACGAGCTCATGAACGCCACCAATCTGCGCGGGCGAAGCGCGAGCGGCACCTTCATTGCCCCGGTCGGTGGCAAGGCGCACGTCTCGGGCGACAACTCGGTGCCCTTGCTCGACAAGACCATCCCGGAACTGTTCTCCGACACGGTCGCGAAATACGCCACGCTCGACGCCGCAGTCTTCGTCGGCCAGGACAAGCGCTTCACCTGGAGCGAGCTGTCGGACACGGTGGATGCGCTCGCCGCCGGCTTCCTGGCGCTCGGGCTGGAAAAGGGCGACCGCGTCGGCATCTGGTCGCCCAACCGCTGGGAATGGCTGGTGACGCAATTCGCCACCGCGCGCATCGGCCTGATCCTGGTCAACATCAACCCGGCCTACCGGCTGACCGAGCTGGAATATGCCCTCAACAAGGTCGGCTGCACGGCGCTGGTCACGGCCGCCAGCTTCAAGACGTCCGACTATCTCGGCATGATCGAGACACTGGCGCCGGAGATCGCCACCGCGACGCCAGGTAAGCTCAACGCGAAGAAGCTGCCGGCGCTGAAGATCGTCATCCGCATGGGCGAGGACAATTCGCCCGGCATGTTCAATTTCGGCGACGTGCTGGCCATGGCCGGGCGTGACGAGCATGACAGCCTCGACCGCATCTCCGAGCGGCTGAAACCGAATGAGGCCATCAACATCCAGTTCACGAGCGGCACGACCGGTGCGCCGAAGGGTGCGACGCTCACCCATTTGAACATCGTCAACAACGGCAATTTCGTCACCGCGGCGATCAAGCTCACCGTCGACGACCGGCTTTGCATCCCCGTGCCGCTCTACCACTGCTTCGGCATGTCGATGGGCACGATGGGCTGCGTCACCAAGGGCGCCACCATGGTGTTTCCGGGCGAGGGCTTCGATGCCGGCGCGACGCTGAAGGCCGTGGCGCAGGAGCGCTGCACCGGCATCTATGGCGTGCCGACCATGTTCGTCGCCATGCTCGACCATGCCGATTTTTCGAGCTTCGATCTTTCCAGTCTGCGCACTGGCATCATGGCCGGCTCGCCATGCCCGATCGAGGTGATGAAGAAGGTGGTGTCGCTGATGCATATGTCTGAGGTGACCATCGCCTACGGCATGACCGAGACCAGCCCTGTGTCGTTCCAGAGCGGCGTCCACGATCCGCTGGAAAAGCGCGTCTCCACCGTCGGGCGCATCCATCCCCATGTCGAAGTCAAGGCCATCGACGCCGATGGCGCTACCGTCGCGGTTGGCGCGCCGGGTGAGCTCTGTACGCGCGGCTATTCGGTGATGAAGGGCTACTGGGAAGACGCCGAGAAGACCCGCGAGGCGATCGACGCCGACGGCTGGATGCACACTGGCGACCTAGCGACGATAGACGTCGAGGGCTATTGCAACATCGTCGGCCGGGTCAAGGACATGGTCATCCGCGGCGGCGAGAACGTCTATCCGCGCGAGGTCGAGGAGTTCCTCTACCGCCATCCCAAGATCAAGGAAGTGCAGGTCTTCGGCGTCCCGGACGACAAATATGGCGAGGAGCTATGCGCCTGGGTCGTGCTGAAACCCGGCCAGGTTGCCACGGAGCAGGAGATCAAGGCCTTCTGCGCCGGCCAGATCGCGCACTACAAGGTGCCTCGCTATATCCGCTTCCGCACCGAACTGCCGATGACGGTCACCGGCAAGCCGCAGAAATTCCTGATGCGCGACGCGATGATCGAAGAACTGGGTTTGGTGGTGCAGAAGACGGCGTGAAACGGCATTTATGGACAACGAGTTTCCGAATTTCGCGGCGCTGAAGGCTGCCAAAACCGAAAACATAGATTTTCGCATAGTCGTCCGGCGCGGAGGGCGAACCGGCAGTGCGATCGTCATGGCCCCGCATGGCGGCAAGATCGAGCCCCGCACCTCCCTGATCACCGAGACGATAGCCGGGCGCGATCTCGATATGTATTGCTTTGAAGGGCTCATGCCGGAAAGCAACCGAGAGCTGCACATAACATCCAGAAACTTTGACGAGGCAACCGCGCTGGAACTGTTGCGGACCAAGTCCACGGTCGTCGCTATCCACGGTCGTCGGGATCGGGACGATCCCTCGACAGTCTACCTCGGCGGCAAGGACGCCGCGTTGGTTTCGGAGATAGCCTGGCGTCTGCAGGACGCCGACTTCCAGACGCAAAAGGACAACCATCCCTTTCCAGGTATCCAGGATTTGCATCGTCAACCGAGGCTTGACGGGGAAAGGAGCACAGCTGGAAGTGCCCTTGTCGTTGCGCCGTCGACTGGGGAACGAGTTGGAACTTCTGGAACGATTTTGTGGGGCGGTTCGCAAGGCCATCGAGACATTCGATGCGCAAAACGGTGCCCTGGCCTCAATCGTGTTTTGAATGGTGCGCTTGGCAGGCAAAGATGCCTGTGAGAGGTGCCCCCGCCGCCCTTTTCCGCTAAGTTCGCAGAAACGCGCGGCGTTCGGGGGCTCGGATGACAGGTTTCGGCCGATCGGTGACGTCCTATGCGATGCCCTTGGTCGCCCTGGCGATGGCCGTCGCGGTCAGAGCCAGCGGGATGTCGGTGGACGCAGGTTCGCCGAGCGTCAGGATCCTAATCGGAGCGCTTTCGAGCGCGATCATGTTCATCACCATTTTCATCGTGCTCGAGCATGCCGAGGCGGTGGCTCGGCGGGTGGGCGAGCCATACGGCACGCTGGTGCTGACCTTTGCCGTGACGGCGATCGAGGTGTCGATCATCGTTTCCATGATGCTGCATGGCGAGAACAACCCGACGCTTGCCCGCGAGTCCGTCTTCTCGACTGTGATGATCACATGCACCGGCGTTGTTGGCCTGTGCCTCGTGCTTGGCGGCTGGCGTCACCGCAAGCAGGCAATCGTTCGACAGGGGACCAGCGCCTACCTGGCGGTCCTGATCGCGCTGACGGTGATGACGCTCATCCTGCCGACCTACACCCGGACCACCGATCCCGGCACGTTCTCGGCCGCCCAGCTTGGCTTTGTCAGTGTGCTTTCGGTTCTGCTTTACGCGGCTTTCGTGTTCGCGCAGACAGTCCGGCACCGCGACGATTTCATCGAAGGACAGGCGCGCGACGTCTTGATCGCAAGCGCCCCTCACGAAGGCATCTACGCCAGCGCCGTGCTCCTGTTCATCGGGTTGATCGGCATTGTCATGCTCGCTGAACAGGTCGCCGCGAGTGTCGAAGATGCGCTCGTTGCCTATCAGGTGACCCAGGCGGACAGCATCGTGGGGGCGCTGATCGCGGGGCTGGTCTTGATGCCGGAGGCCATTTCGGCGGTTCGCGCTTCACTCAGCAACGAACTGCAGCGCGGCTTGAACGTCGCGTTGGGTTCGGCTTGCGCCACGATTGGTCTCACGATACCGGCGGTCGCCGCCGCCAGCCTGCTGACGGGACGAGGCTTGACCCTGGGGCTGCCGGCGGCTGACGCAGTCCTTATGGTTTTGGCGCTTTTCGTTTGCAACGTGAGCTTCAGCACCGAAAGAACGACATTCCTGACGGGCATGGTTCATGTCGTGGTGTTTCTTACGTACGTGTTTCTGATATTTGTACCCTGAAGGCTTGGTCCATGCTGGCAACCGGATGCAGGGATGAGACGGCCACCGGTTGGGAATCGCTGGTGCTTTCATTGTTCGCGGAAACGCTGAACCGCTCTATCTCTTTGTTTTGACGCAATTCCGGACGGAAAGCCGTTTCACACTTTTTCCTGGAATTGCTCTGTCGGGGCGCATGCCACAAGACAGCGCTGCGAGCTGGTCAGTCTCCTCGCTAAAGCCAGCCGCTGCTTGCCCTATCGCCGATCTTATGGCCGGCTTGCCCTGCGTTCATCAAAGGGTCGCCAGCCGCGAATTCGGCATGGTCTTTCCGTAGGCCCGGCGCACGGTCAGCTTCTCTTCCAGCGCAACGATGACATGTGTGGCAAAATCAGTCTTGTACATGTCCGCGAGCCGCGACAGCCCGCCTGGCGTGAACACATTGATCTCGAGAAGTTTGTCGCCGGCTATGTCGAGCCCAACCAGAAACATGCCGTCGCTCACCAATTTGGGGCGTACCATCTCGGCAATGCGCAACATCGTGTCCGTCACCTTGACCTTGCGGGCGGTTCCGGCGGCGTGGATGTTGGAGCGAACATCGCCCTTGGCGGGGACGCGGCGAAAGGCTGCATAATTGCCATCGCGCATCAGTGGCAGGCCGTTCATCAGGAAGAGACGCACGTCACCGGCCTTGGCCTCCGGGATGTAGACCTGGGCGATGAGATAGCCGTCACCGCTGGCCGCCTCGAAAATCTGGTTCAGGTTGGAATCAGCAGGCGTTGCGATATGGAAGACGTTCTTGCCACCCGATCCCTGGAGTGGCTTGACGATGCAGCCCTTTGCGTTCTTGTCGATAAACGCGCGGATCTCGACAATGCTGCGCGATATCAGGGTCGCCGGCCGAACTGCCTCGGGGAAGGTCTGCAGGTAGAGCTTGCTTTGTGCCTGCGCCAGACCGTCCGGATCGTTGACGACGACGACGCCGCGTTCCGCAGCGAGCCGCCCGAACATAACGCCTGCGTTGGCGGCCCATGGTCGATCGGTGGCGTCGAGCGACGGGTCGTTGCGCAGAAACAAGATGTCGACTTCGCCTGTCGGGAAGGTCTTTTTCTGCTTCGCGGCATCCTTCAGGGCAGCATACAGCTTGTCGGTCGTCCTGTAGGGAGCGTTCGGCAGGACAGCGACGCTGACAGCCAGATTGTCATCCGGACGCAGTATGAAGTCGCCAGGTTCAACGTAGACAACAGAATGACCGCGCTGAACCGCGGCCTGCGCCAGCGTTGTCGTCGTGTAGCCGGGCGTCTCGCTCTCAATCGAATTGACGAAGAACGCAATGCGCATCGGGGGCTCCGCTCACGTCTCAACCATATCGATCGGATCGATCCCCGCCATCGCCTTCTTCAGGCGTGGACGCGCTGCGTCGGAAGAGAGGAACGCAGGTTCGAGCCGCGGCGCCCGCAGCAAGCCGCGCGCGTTGAGTTCCTGGATATCGGCGAAATGCGCCGCGGAGATCTTGCCGATCCAGAACGGCGTGAGACTGCCGCCACTCTTCAGATGATCAAGAACCTGCGCCACGCCACGCAGATAGATGGCGTCTTTTGCCAAGCCGCCGCCTCGAAAGACGCGCAGAACGACGTTGAAGGCGCTGCGATCATCGAGACCGAAATCACCATGCAGAACGCGGAACGTATACTCAAACGGTGCGCCGGCGAGCATCGCCTGACACGCGATAACCCTTGCCGCGATCAGTCTCAGCCGCGCCGCGGTCATGCCGCCGACCAGATATTCCGCCAGCACGGCCAGTCCCTCCTGCATGCCCTCGTAACCGGCTAGCCCGTTGCGGAAGATGGCGAGCCCTTGCGCATCGCCGTTGAAATAGGTCAGCAGATGAACACCGATCTCGTGACTGAGCAGTGCGGTCAGTCGCTCCGGTGGAAGATTGGTGTCGCGCGAAACCAGCAGCCGGTTCCGAGAGACGAGGAGGCCGGCCGGCAGGTCGGCGCGGACCTCCACGGAAGCGTCGAAATCGGCGTAGGCGGCACTGTATCCGGCGATCATGTCTCGCGCGGCCGCGGCGACAGCGTCGGCGCCCAGGCCCTTCTGTCGGGCCGTCGAAGCAACGCGGGGCGTCTTTTCGAGAATGGTGCGTGCCCTCGCCGCCAGGCTAGGCTCGACGCTGCCATACAGTGCTCGACCGAGTTCGACGAAGCTGGGCGTTTCGCGTGCCGCGAGCATCGACAGTTGAAGATCGAGTTCCTGCTGCTTTTCGGACAGCAGCCTGGTCAGGAGCGGATCTTCCAGGTGATCAAGGGAGACCGAATAGAGCTTCCGCTTCTGCGCGGCAACCTCGAACTCGAGCGGCCTGTAGAGCAGCGCGGGCATCCGCTCGAAGCCGCCGGCCTGGAATTCCTGCCAGGCTGGTTCGGCGTTGATCGGTGTGACGGCAAGCAGAAAATCGAATGTCGACGCGACGCTGTCGAGCGCCCGGTCGGCGCGCACGACAGCGTCGATATAGGCGCGTCGCCCCAGCGAACGATGGGTTGCCGGCGGTTCCAGCTTTGATGCCTTCAGAAAGGCGCTGACGGCCTGAAGCGCCGAATCCACCATGTTGGCGACGATGAGGTCGCGTAATTCAGGATAGACGCGCTCGGTGCCTGGCACCCTGTAGATTGGCGCGAAGCGCACCGTCAGGCGCGCCACATTGCCGAGATGGTCCGGGAGCCGTGCTTCGGCGCGTGTCGTGGGATTGAATTCGTCCACGCGGGGCGTGCGGTATTTTGCGTCGCGTCCGGACGCGGCGGCGGCGAAGCGCTTGAGCGCTGCCTTCTCACCCGCCGTGCCGCCGCCGGCCAGTGCAATCTCGAAAGGCGGCAGGAACGGAACGTCCTCCGTCAGGAACCGGTCTTCGGCCAATTCGCCGATGTCGAGTACGAGGAATGCGCCGCAACGATCGCGTATCCTCTTCGCCATCAGCCGCGCAACCTCGCCGGCGAAGCCGGCATTGGCCACGATCAGATAGGACGCACTGGCGGAAACAACATCGAGTGCCGCATCCTGCTGCGAGCCGACATGGACGCAGAGAAAGGGCAGCGGCCGATCGATGTGCAAACGGTCGCCGTCGCCGAACTCGCGGCGGATCGGCTTACCGTCCCGGAAAAGTGCGTCGAGGTCCGATTCGATTGTCGCCAACGGAGAGGCAGCCTGGACCAGCTTCGGTTTCATGTCATGCCCCGCAGCGCTGCCTCGAGCACGGGCACCGTCGACGCAAGCATGGCGCGCAGTCGTTCGATTGCCGCCCAGTCGGGCTCGCCGCTCCATTCGTCCATGAAAATCTTCTTGAACTCGACCGCGATGGCACACCCCGTCTCGGGGAAATTGGCATGGACGAAGCGGGTCTGTTCGCCCTTGCCCTGGAAAGACACATTTTCGCGCACGTCGATCGGGTCACCATGGAAACGATGGCCGCGCAGCGTTTCCACAAAGGCGTCGACGACCGGCGCCCAGCGCGTGCGGTCCATCGAGAATGTGCCGATGTTGATGTCAGGCGCGACATCTTGCGGCGCAGCCGCTGCCTTCGGCCCTTCGCGTCGGTGGTTGTAGCTGTGGACGTCGACCAGGACGAACTTGCCGTAACGTTTCTCGACATCGGAAAGGACACGCTTGAGTTCGCCGTAGAACGCGTCGTGAAAGGCAACGGACTCGTCGACAATGTGCTCGGCAGGCGGCTCTCGCCATACGTTCAGACCCCAGGACTGATCCGCCGACCGATAGACCGCAGCCGCGCGCGCGCGGTTCAGATCGACTTGGAAGCGCGATCGATGAACAATGATCTGGGTTGGGAAATCGGCGATAAAGTGCTCGGTGAAGGGGTCTTCCTCCCTCCGGCGGTCCGAGTTGGAAATGCACAGGAGCGATTGGCAGGTCGGCCCGACGTCGGAGCCGCTGTGGATCGCCGTGCCAATGACGGGGGAATCACCGAGCTTGATTGTCCAGCCTGCCGGCCCGCCCCGATTGGTATTGAACGTTGGCTTGTTCACGATCCACCGAAATGCACGGAGAGGGCGGACGGTTCCAGTCCGTCACACCAGCATAGCGGGTTGACGCTTGCGACCAGAACCACATTGTCTCGCAGGCGTTGTCGGCCTGTGCCTCTCGCCTGGGGGCTGGCGTCGTCGCAAGCAGGCGATCGTTCGACAGGGACCGGCGCCTATCTGGCGGTTCTGGTCGCGCTGACCCTCCTCCTGCCGAAACGGCGCCAAAAGGTCACGAAGAAATCCGGAACCGGATCAGATACCAGAGCGCCTTCATCCCGTCGCGCCAGCCAATCTTCTTGCCCTCGTCATAGGTCCGGCCATAGTAGCTGATGCCGACCTCATAGATGCGCAAGCGGCGCGCGCGTGCGATCTGGGCGCTCAACTGGATTTCACAGCCAAAGTCGTCGCAGGTGAGACGCAGGCGGTCTTTGACCTCACGTGTGAACATCTTGTAGCAGCATTCGATGTCGGTGAGCGTCTGGTTGTAGAGCAGGTTGAACATCAGCGAGATGAATCTGTTCGCCAGATAGTGGTGGAAATAGAGTGACCGATGCGGCCGGCCATAGAAGCGCGAGCCGTAAACCACGTCAGCAACCTTACGCCCGGTGATCAGGTCGTACATCACGGTCCAGTCCGCGGGGTCGTATTCGAGGTCCGCGTCTTGAATGACGATGACATCCCCGCTGGCGGCCGCGAGCCCGCTCCTCACTGCGGCGCCCTTTCCCCTGTTGCGCTCCTGGTAGTGCGGTCGCACGGTAACTCGAGCATCCGCCGCATCGTCGGTGAAGACTAGATCTCCGTTGGCACCGACCACCATGCCGGAGGCCGAGCGAGGCCCGTCTGGAAAATTCCTTCGCAGCAGCTCGCGGGTCCCATCGGTCGATCCGTCATCGACGACGATGATTTCCTTCTCGATGCCGGGAAGCGCGCTGCTGATGACGGACAGCACGCTTGGCAGCGTCGCAACTTCGTTGAAGACAGGAACGATTACGGAAAGCATTGGGAGGGCCGGGCCTAGGCAAGAAGCGCTGCTGCGAGCATCAGCAGTCCGATGATCGCAAAGAACGTTCGATACTGTCCCTGAAGCCGGATCAGGCTTTCGTAGGTGAGGCCCTCGCGCAAGGCCCGCAACGATGCCAGGACATGCAAGGGGTAGAGGGCCGCGGCCAGAACGAGCACGAGGGGTACAAGGCCCAACAGCGCGAGCGCAACCAGAAGGGCATAGGCCACCGTGAACAGGGCAAGCCCGGCAAAGAAGCTCTGCCTCTTGCCGAAAGCCACGGCGTTCGTGCGGATCCCGTTGAGGTCGTCACTCTCGTGATCGCGCGTTTCATGCGTGAAATGGCCTGCGGTGAACACCAGCCCGAAGAAGCAGCTGATGGCCAAGCCGCGTGCGTCGATCGCCGTGAAGGTTGCGTAGCCGAGCAGAAAGTGCAGCGCCCCGCCGGCAAGATGAAGCGCCGAGCTGAACAAAGGCGCGCCCTTGAGGTGAACGGGAGGGGCGGAGTAGAGCGCGCTGAGGCCGGCAATCGCTAGCCCGAGCAGGAGAGTGTTCTGGCCGACCAATCCGAACAGCAGGAGGCTGAGCGCCAGAAGCGACAGCGCCAGGCAGCCGATTTCGGTGCGGGTCAACCCTCTGGCGGCAAAAGTCCCGGAGGCACGCCGGGGGTTGTTGAGGTCGCCATCGATTCCCGACCAGTCGTTGAACACAAAGACATGCGCGACCAGACAGAAATTGCCGCTCATGAGAGCGGCGATCTCCAGCAGGTTGCCGCTTGTCAGGGTGCCGATCGATAGGATCGCCCCAAGCAGCGGCGCGCCTTGAAGCGCCAGCACTTCATCGAAGCGGACGCAGGACAACAGCCGATATGCGGACAATCCTGGCCGAGGACGCGTCGCAATGGCCGTTTCGATTGGAATTCGTGTCACTTTTCACCGCATCGCTGCTGGAGACTGTCGGAGCGGCAGCCAGCCTTGGTCTGCCTGAATCGGTTTTCGAAATCGAGCCTCAGCCACAATGCATATCCTAGCTCTTGCGACCAGTAGAATCGCCGCACCGAGGCGGTCAGATCATTATGATAGAAGAGCGGAGGGGTGCTCCTGAGCAAGGAAAAATCATCGGCGGCGATCTTGTCCAGAAGTTCTGTTGCCTCGTGGTGGGTGTCGGCCGTGGCCGCGCCGTCCTCCGTCAACTGCAGAAGCTCAATGGCTCTGACCCAAATCTCTTGCCCGGGAACTGTCGTGCGCAGGCGCGACGATGGCAGCTGTAGCGGGCAGCCGGCCTTGCGCAGATCGGCGAGCCGCAGGATGAGCAAAGGCGGGGCATCGGCGTAGTACACCCAGACGTCGCCATCGGCTGCTTTCCGGGTCATGGCCTCGCACAGTGCTTTTGCCGCGGGTGGGTCTTCCTTGGCGAGCAGCATGAACACATGCATCTGGATGCCGAGATCGGCTGGGTTTGGATCCCTCCCCGGGTCGAGGCATTGATAGCGCTCCGTCGGCGCGAGCCAGGTCCTGTAGAGACCGTCGGCCCTGCGATATTGCGCAAGGGTGGCGAGCGCCGGGGCCAGCAGCATCCTGTCCGTGCTCGGCGCTACGCGCCAGACGAGTGCCGTGTCGTCGGCGTCCGGTGTTATGGCGCAGCCCAGCGTGCCGATCGTCGGCGCATCGGGTCGTCCGTGATAGCGGACCAGGCCTCCGGGTTCGATCTGGTCCGTCAGATATCGCCGCGCCCGCATCAGCATGTCCGGCACGCCGGCCTCGTTCGCCATGGGCGAAAGGACGTCAACCATGACGGCGTTGAGGTAGGTGTTCAGTTCCTGGCGCGTCTGCTCGAAGGCGGTGCCACTGGTGAAATCCGTCAGCCAGTAGCCGGGCGCCTGTTGTCTCTCGGCAAGTGCCTGAACCGCGCGTTGCTCGGTAGTCGGCGGCGGTGCCAGGGTGAACTTGCGCTCCATGATGAGCCGCGGCTCGCCGCCTTGCCACGGATGCACCAGGATGCTCACCACATGGTCGCCCGGCGCGAGCTTGCTGGCGGGAAACGAGATTCGCCAGCCGGCGGCATTCGTCGAGCCGAGTGCCTGACTGACGTCGGGACGATCGAAGAACGCGTTTGTGCCGGCTATGCCTTGGCCGTCGACCATGGCGTTGACATCGACCGGAGTCGTCGCATCAGCGAGCGCCCATCCGACGATCTCGAGCTGGCGCTCGGTCGCCTGGCCTCCCGTCGCCGACGCCTCGATGACCCTGATCTCGTCCAGATAGCCGCGCATCCGGGTCAGGAGGTCCATGGGCGCGGGCGGATGCTTCAGCTCGGCGATAAAGGGAGCGTTGTTGATGTCCCATGCTGGCCGCATTCTGTCGGGACCGCGCGCCGCCACCACGTGCGCATCCGCCACGCCGAGGTACCAGAACGCGCCGACGACCTCGATCGCGACCGCCGCCAATGCGGCTGCTGCAAACACAACCCGGCCCGCTCGCGACAATGCCGCCAGCACGGGCGGCAGCATCCAGACAAGCATCGGCACCATATCCGTGAGCCAGCGCGGCCCAAAGGACATGCCCTGGCGCCAGTCTATCATGCTGTAGAAGATCACCTGGACGACCATGGCGCAGCCTATCGCGATGGTCAGGCCGCGCATCTTCCGGTCTCGCAGCACCTGGCGCAGGAAGCAGGGTACAAACAGCAGGAAAGGCGAAAAGACGAAGAGCCCGTGCGTGGGGCTGAACAGGAGGCCGGCAATGCCGCCCAGAACGCCGTCACTGTACTTGTCCGGCGGATCGATCAAGGCGTAGGCACCGGCGATATTGCCGACGAAAGGGAGATTGTAGGCGACCACCAGGCCCACTGGGATCAGCCCTGCGGCCACGTAGAGGGGGATTTTGCGTCCCGCCCACCAAAGTCCATAGAGGCCGAGGCCCGCCGCCAGAATGGCATCGGGTTGGCGGTTGACGGCAATGAGCGCGCAGAGAAAACCCGTTGCCGCGGCGCGGAGCGCGGTGACCGGCCCGGTCAGCAACAGCATGGTCGCGATGACAAGGAGCTGAGCCAGCCCATGCATCCAGAGCGCCTGGCTGCTGATGACCCATGTTGTCGTGCCGAAAGCATAGATGGCAGTGAGAAAAACGGCGGCCCGCGGCTCGCAGCGGCGCCGCAGCAGCAGATAGAAAAGCATGACCGAGCCCGCGGCCATGAGCGAGGCGCAGAGCTTCTCCATGACCCGGGCAACCTTGTCGAACAGCAGCGGTTCCCAGCCCCTGGCCGAGAGGAAATGAACGGCCGGAAGGTACAGCGGAGCGACAACGACAGGGACGGCAACCGGGTATAGGGAGACCAGGTGGCCGCCGGGCCCCTTCAGCATCCAGGCCGCGGTCTCGACTTGCCCTTGAGCCTCCGGCGGCTTGCGCCCCTGGGCGACCTCCCTGGCGATGGAATCCAGCACCACCTGGTGGTCGCGCAGGATCGAGAACGGCATATATCGCGCCGCATAGGTATCGGCGGCCGGGATCGACCGCAGGTTTGCGTTGTAGACGACAAAGGCGAAAAGCCCGATCAGGACCGCGATCGCGACATCCCGAAAGGCGCTTCGGCGCGATATCCGCGATTGTCGTTCTTGCCCCGCTGCATGGGCCGTGTCGGTCGGCAATACCCTGAACCCCATGCGACTTTTCAGGGACCCTATAGTGTCGCCGCGGTCGGCTTCAACGGATATGCCTATGCTTCAACAGAATTGTCCGCTTGCCGTAGCTCGCTTCAGTCGTCCAATCCGGCCTTTCGAAGCGCGTCGAACAGGTGGTCGAAATCCGCCTGGTCCTGATATTCGAAAGCTCCATGCCAATAGGGCTCCCAGTTGGCGAGCTTGCGGCCGGGAAAGACCGCCATGTCTTGTTCCGCAACGCGCAGGAAATGCTCCAGCGTCGATCTGGCTTCCTGCAAAAGGCCGGCTTGGGCATAGCTGGCTGCAAGCCAGCCGTGCACTTCATTGATGGGATTGCGGGCCTGCTTGAGTGCGGTGATCGCCTCCTGATAGCGGCGGGCTGTGAAACAGACGATCCCCATGTCCCATGGCACCCAACGCGTATCGAACGGATTGAGCCGTCTCCCCAGCTCGATTTGAGCGATGCCGCTCTCAGCGTTGCCGGTCGCGGCAAGGAACATGCCGTAGTAGCGCCGCGCCAGGAAATCGTTGGGATTGAGAGCCACGCCGGCTAGGATTTCTGTATGAGCCTGGTCGAATTCCCGTCTGAACAGGTGCACTATGCCAAGCAATGTATGGGCAAAGCTGTCGGTTTCATCGAGCAGAACGGCGCGCTGCGCATAGTCGAAAGCTCTTTGAAGCGACGCGCCGGAGTCACGGGTCCATTTGGCCATGTATTCATAGAAGAGGCACCATGCGGCATGAGTGCATGCCGCAGCGCTCTTGGGATCCAGCGTCGCCGCGCGCTCGGCGAATTCGCGAGCCTGCGCATTCTCGCTTCGCGTATAGTTAAGCGTCAGGAACTTGGCGCGCAGCACTAGGTCATAGGCCCGCAGCGTGTCCGGGCTCATACGCTCGACCCGGTCCCGGCTCGCCACGTCCACCCGCCCGCAGACGGCCGCGGCCACGGACCTCGCGACGTCATCCTGAACGGCAAAGATATCGACAAGCTCCCGGTCGTACTTTTCCGCCCATAGCTGGGTGCCACGACCAGCATCCACCAGTTGCGCGCTGATGCGCACCCTGTCGCCCACCCGGCGGAAACTGCCCTCGACCACATAGGCCACGCCCAATTCCCGCGCGATTTCCTGCACCTTGACCGGCCGGCCCTTGAACGCAAACGAAGAGTGTCGCGCGATCACGAACAGCGACCTGAACCGCGACAGCTCGGTGATGATGTCCTCGGAGATGCCATCGCTGAAATACTGTTGGTCGGCATCGCCGCTGAGATTCTCGAAGGGCAGCACGGCAACCGCCGGCCTCTCGGGGAGCGGCATCTCCGCAGTCGAAGGCAAGACAGGGCTGACAGCAGAAACGGGCTCCTCAGCGGCGCGATCCCGGATGGCTTCGTAGAGGCGAATTGTCTCTGGCGCCGGCTTGACTCCGAGCTCCGCGCGAAGGCGATCGCGCAGTCCTTGGTACCGCCTCAACGCCTGAACGGTTTGGCCCGCCTCGGCCTCTGCCTGCATGATTGCCCGGCTGGCCGCTTCGTTGAGAGGATCAAGCAGGTGGAGTCGCCGCGCGGCCTCCGCGGCAAAACCCAATTCGCCGTTGGCGATCGAATCGGCAATGGCTCTCGTCAGCGCAGCTTCGAGAAGATGTCGGAGGCGCCGTCGCTCGAGAAGCAGCCAATCCTCGAACGGGGGACTTCGGACGCTGACATCCTCGATGATTTCTCCGCGGTAGAGCGCAGCCGCGGCATGGAGCGACTGCGGCGTTCCTTCGCGCAAAAGCCGCTCGAACGTCGCGACGTCCGTCTTCACCGCGGCGGGATCGAGCTTCACCGTTCGCCGGTCCGCAACGATCGGAGATGCCGCCGATGCCTGCAGGCCGTGCCGGACGCGCGTTAGGGCGTGTTTCAAGCTGTCGCGGGCCTGCTGATCTCCTCGGTCGCACCATAACAGGTTTGCCAGCTTGTCTCGCGTGTGGTTCGTGCCAGGCGATAGCGCCAGGAACGCAAGCAGGGCACGGTCTTTCTGGCCCGGCAGGTCGATATCCTGGCCGGTCGCAAGCTTTAGCCCGAAGTCTCCGAACAACGTGATTTCTACGGCCACGACGCCCACCAGCCAGCTGGGTCGCTGTCATCCAAACCCTTGGCTCCACAATTAACGCGCAATTCCCGGGAGGCACAACGGATACCGATCGAATCCCGCTGGCTTCCCGCTGGCTGCCACGGATGCATCCCTGCACGGCGATACAAGAGGTTTGAAGGCGCGCGATGATTTGGGGCGAACGACAATGACGGCTGCGGTTGAAAGTCTTCCAAAGGATCACCGACAGATTGGCCGGGCCTTGGCCCCGCTTCGCCATCGCCAATCCATTGGCACGGCCATGGTCATCTTATCGTCGGTTGCGATAGCCGTCGTGCCGAGCTTCGCCAGGCTGGCCTACGACGGGGGCAGCAACGTCATGTCCGTCATAACGCTGCGATGCCTGTTAACCGTCGGAATGACCTGGATCTTGATGGTCTCGCTCGGCCAAACCCTTTGGATAGTCCGAAAATCTTTGATCGTCAGCTGCGTTGCCGGCGTGTCCTACGCCGTCATGCTGTTCGGATTTCTGGGAGCGGTCAAATACATCCCCGTCAACATGGTCATCCTGATCTATTTTTCGCACCCTCTGCTGGTAGGGGTTGCCGCGGCGCTGCTCGGCGACGGGGCGATGAACATGAGAATGATGATGGCGTTCACAGCGGCATTCGCGGGCTTGGGCCTGGCCATTGGTTTCTCGCTCAGCGCCTTGAATGCCACGGGGCTTTGCCTTGCCGCTCTCGGAGCGGTCACCTGCGTGTTCGTTATTGTTGGAAGCGCCCGCGCCATGAGACAGGCCGGCGGCCTGGCTGTGGCTTTCTATATGATGGTGTCGGCAACGATAACGCTGGCGCTGCTGTTTCCGTTCATGAGTGTATTCGCGTTGCCGCAGACTGTTGCGGGGTGGGTCGGGTTTGCAGGTGTCGCGATCGGTTCCACCATCGGAACGTTGGCTTTCCTTTGCGCGTTCCCGATTGTCGGCTCTGTGCGCGCCACGATGATCAGCAATGTCGAGCCCCTGCTCGGCATAGTCTTTGCCGTCCTGGTTCTCGGCGAGACGATATCGGCGATGCAGATGAGCGGCATTGCCATGGTGCTCGCCGCTGTCATTTCAACTGGGCCGATAGGAACGAAACCCGATGGCACGGATGGGGACAAGTCGGTTGATCGCGGGTCAGATCGCCAGTCGCCAGAAGCAGACATCCGGTCGGACACGACGCTTCTCAGTTCGCCAGCACAGCTTCACCAAGCCCACGGATGATTTTCGCCAACTCCACGCATTCGTCATGCCGCGCCTTGTTGCGGCGCCAGGCGAGGCAGATCATGCGCAGCGGCATCGGTTCCTGGAACGGGACGATCTTGAGGTCGGGGATGGTGCCGGCCGGCCGCATCGCCATCTCCGGCACGAGCGTCACGCCCAGTCCATGCGCCACCAGCCTGACGACGCTGCTGCAGATGGTGG
>NZ_RZSG01000529.1:0-4205 GCF_003997725.1 Mesorhizobium sp. M4A.F.Ca.ET.050.02.1.1 | reverse complement strand
GTTTTCGAGTGTCTGCGGCCCGAAGCCGCTCGATGACGAGCTCTTGCCATCGGCGAGGGGCAATTTGCGGAACAATCACGTCGATCGAGACCATGTCATTCCCGTTCGCGGTTATTTTGGTGCTCGGGCCGCAGACACTCGAAAACAGATGACTTGGCGGAAAAAGCTTACCTTGCGGTTACACTTGAAATCCGCAAGCGTGATTTGCGGGAAAATAAATCTCGACTGCCCCGGCCCGATCCTGCGGAACGTAGAATGCATGACAGATTTGCAACCGGCGTCCGAACTCTTGCATATACCAAGTTTCTAACTTTCCTGCGATTTGCCTTGACGCGGAACGCAAGACGTCGTCGATAGATCGGGCCGCTGTCTGCCGGTTCGGATTCTTATGTTTGAAGTCACTGCCGAGGATTCCTTCGACTTCCGCTCGACGGAATATGTCGAGCTGTTCGCCAGCTCGGCGGCGACGGCCTTTCAGCACCCCATATGGCTGGCGCAGCTCTATGAGCGGATCGTCCGGCAGAGCTCCGCCACCCCGCTGATCATCGTTGTGCGCGCCCGGCCGGGCGGCAAGCTCGCCATGGTCCTGCCACTCGTCAGGCGCCGATACACGTTGCTCAAGGTCGTGGAATTCGCCGACATGCGCGTTTCCGACTATGTGTCGCCGGTCACCACCGAGGAGACCTTGTCGCGCATCCTGGCGGATAGCCGCGCAGTCGCCGCGATCCGCAGGCATTTGCGGCCTTATGATCTCCTGCGCATCGGCAAGCTTGCGGATCGCTCGCTGGCCATGGAGCGCCTGTTTGGCATAGCCAAGCGCGAAAGCATGGGCATGAGCGCCTATTCCAGCAAGCTGGAGCCGACATTCGCCTCCTGGCGGGAACATCAGCTCAACCAGTCCTACCGCAAGGAACTCGACAAGAAATCCCGGCAGCTCGGTCGCATGGGGGAGGCGCGCTTCGAATGCGCCCAGAACATCGACACCATCCGCACAACATTCGACGCGCTCAAGATCTACCGCGGCAAGCGTTTCGACGGCAGCAACGGCCCTGCCGACCTGCTGCAGCAGCAATCCTATTTCGATTTCTATCTGGCCGTGGCCGCAGAAGGGTGCGACGGCTTCGCGCGCACCTATACGTTCTGGATGAATGACAGGGCGATCGCCGGCGCGCTTGGGCTTGCTCACAAAGGCTCTCTCCTCGTCATCCTCGGCGGCTTCGACGAGGCCGGTTACAGGAAGCAGTCGATCGGCAGCCTGCTGTTCGAACAGATCGCGCGCGACTGCATCGAGCGCGGCGACCATTCCCTCGACTTCACCATCGGCGACGAACCCTACAAGCGCATCTTCGGCGGCCGGCCGTCGCCGATGTGGCAGATCTTCCGGGCCGGGAGCCCGCTCGGCTACGCGGCGCATTTGACGGTAGAGAAACTGCCCGCGGCCAAGGCGCTTGCGCGGCGCGTGCTGCACGGCAAGAAGGCCTCCCCCGATCGCGTGTCGCCGGTCCAAGCGGACGATGAATTGAGTCCCGAAGCTCGAAAGACCTGAAGCGCGTCGCGCTCGGCGGACTGTCTACAAAAGCGCCGGCTGGATGGTCGGGGTGGTTCGCGGTCTCGGATCGGCCCGCATCACGTCGCGGCTTCGAGTCTCGGCCTGCTCAGTCCGCGTAGCCTGGCGGCGAAACTGGGGCTCAGCCTGTTGATCCCGTGCATGATGCGGCGGCGGCTGAAGTGAAGCTGCCGCCATGCGCGCCAGCGTAGGTCGTTCTCGATCGTCAGCCTACGGCGGAAGTCCGCCAGATGAAGCCCGCGTGCATCCATCGCGCGCTTCGCAGGGTCGCCGTAGAAGCTCGCGATCTTCGCGGCCGCCATCCCTGGCGAGGCCATCCATTGCGGCACGTGCACCTTGCACAGGCGCTCGACGTCGGTGAGCAGACGGCTGACGCCCGTTCCGGCCGCGGGGCAGGATGTCTGATAGGCATCGCCGATCAGGACGACGCCATCTTTAACGCAATTCTCGGCGACGGTGATGTCGGTCAGCCAGCTCTCGACCTTGTCCATGACCTCGAAATCGCCGAATGCCTTGACGAGCCCCGGCAGGGTGTCGATCAGCGTTTCCCTGGGCCGCTCGCGCAGGGCCTTTACCCAGGGGTCACGATGATCCCTGAAGACAAACAGATTGGCGCGCGTGACATCGGCGGCCGGGAACAGGTTGAGATAGTCGATGCCGTCCGAGGTCCGTTCGCCATAGTAGGTGAGCGCCGGATGCCTGAAGGTGCTGTCCCCAGCCGGGCGAATGTTGAAGCCGAAGGTCAGCGACTGCCGCTGGTGGACGAACCGGCGCTCGATGCCAAGGTCGCGCTTGAGAATGTCGCCCATGCCCGTGGCGAGCACGAGCAGCCTGGCGGTGACGTCGCCTTGCCCCAGGATCGACACGCGCTGACGGTCCGCTCCCGCCTCCAGAGCGTTGACCCGGCCGGCGATGAAGCGCACGTTTTCGGGCAGTTCCGCCCGCATGGCGCCGACGAGGTCGTCGTAGAAGATGCCGAAGTGCCGGGCATGCGTGCGGTCGAGAAGACGCCCCTTACGGATGTTAACGATCTCATCGAACGCGACCGCCGCGCTGGCCAGCCTGTCCAGAAGGCCGATCCGGCGTAACTTTTCGATCTGGTCGCCGGCGATCTTCTCGACGCGGAATTCCCTGGGAAAGACGGGATAGCGGTCGACCAGCGTGACCTGAAAGCCGGCACGGCCGAGCACGTTCGCCGCAAGCGTGCCGGACAGGCCGCCGCCGACGATGACGATCTCCGTGTCGATCCCCGCTGGCAGCGAAGGGCGGGACTGATCGGCGGTCATTTGGAATACCTCAATATGGCGTAGATGGCCTGGGGGCTGGTGGTGAAATAGCGCCAGAAAAGCCGGCGCGGCTCCATCAGCACGCGCCACAGCCATTCGAAACCGGCTTTCTGGACCCAAAGCGGCGCCCTCGGCACCTTGCCGGCAAGATGGTCGAATAGCCCGCCCGAGGTCTTGATGACGCCGACATTCGAAAGTCGCGAGGCAAAGTCGCGGACGAAGATCTGCTCGCGCGGAACGCCGAGGCCCAGCCATAATATATCGGGCGCGAGTGCATTGATCTCGTGGAGCTTGCGTTCGAGTGTTTCGCCGGCAAGGTAGCCATGCGAATTGCCGACGATGCGCAGGCCGGGATATCTGGCCTTCATGCCGGCAACGGCGTTGCGGTTCTCGGCCTCCGTCGATCCCAGCAGGTAGAAGGTCGTGCCCTCGCGTTCGGCGAGCTTGGCCACATCGTGAAAGAGGTCGGTGGTGGCGACCCGCTCCGGCAGGTGCACGCCGCACAGCAGGCGTGAAGCGAAAACGAGCGGCTGACCGTCGGCGAAGATCTGGTCGGCCTCGCGAAAGAGCCCGGCCGTTTCCGCATTGGCGCGCGTCTGGGCGATGACGTCCCCATTGGCTGACGTGAAATAGTAGGGACGGCAGCCGGGCAGATGCCCGCGCGCCGCGGCGATCATCAGATGGGCCGCTTCCCGCCGATCGATCACCGTGATTGGCAGCCCGCCGATCAAAACGGTCGGGAAGGCGGAAAGCTTCTCGGGAAGAGGTGCTGATTCCTGGCGCGCGGCTGCCGCCCCATCCGCATTGGACGGGCGTCCAGATCCTTCAAAGTCTCTTTTCGGATTTTCCATTGCCCTGCGCATTCGAGAAGTATTCCACCCTCGAATATTCTAGGTAAAAGCAGCGGAAAGTTAAGCAATTCGTTAATCGTTAGTTAATTCATAGGATTTTACTAAAAATCTATGCAATCGTTCGATTCTCTACTTCAGCCGAGCCGTGTAGTGCGGTGGTGCGAAGGGCATGTCCGCCTCTGCTTTGGGCGCCAAGGGAGAGGATTCGTTCGTCCACTCGCCGTGACGACGCCGAAGCTTGCCTCCCTTTCGGCGGCCTTGCTGCCCGTGGGCAACGGCTCGTCCCAGTCAGAAGGTCGGCGGGGTGTTGATCCACAGCAGGACGGTTTCGCCGTCGTGGCGATTGCGCCAGGAATGGTAGCGGCGGCTTTCGAAATACAAGGAATCGCCGGGGCCTAGATCGAAGAACTGGTCGGAATCCAAGACCAGTTCCAGGCGTCCGGACAGCACATGCATGAACTCCTCGCCTTCGTGGCGGTAGGCGCCTTCGCTTGCGGCGCC
>NZ_RZSG01000528.1:0-4206 GCF_003997725.1 Mesorhizobium sp. M4A.F.Ca.ET.050.02.1.1 | reverse complement strand
GGCCCAGACGACCACGCAGGCCAAGCATGAGACGAAAGCCCAAGCGCGGCCCGCGGCATGGGCGACCGCCTCCGCGACACGGTTGAATATTCGTTCCAACCCCTAATCCTCCGCCTGATGCGCCATGCTCCATGGCGTCGTGCCAAAGCCAGAGCCGTCGGCAGCGTGTTGCGGCCGAGACGCCCGTTTGTTTGTTCGGGAATCCTTGTGATCGCGCGCGGCCCCGGCCTCGACCGGGACCGCGGTTGCGGGCGACCAGAGCGGGTGCCCGGCGGCTCAGGCTGCCGCCTGCAACGCCCGCTGGTTCGCGCCACTTTCGCCCAGCGCGCTCAGCGCCTCGTCGGTGGCGGACTCCTGCGCCAGCGTTTCGCGCAGCAACGGCACCGCGTCCTTGAGGCCCAGTTGCTCCGCCCAGGCGACCAGCGTGCCGTAGCGGGCTATTTCATAATGCTCGACGGCCTGGGCAGCCGCCACCAGGCCCGCGTCCAGCGCCGGCTCGTCCTCGTACTCCTCGAGGATTTCCGACCCTTCTTCAAGGATGCCGTCGATCGCCGGACAGGTCTTGCCCCTTGCGGCCTTGCCCATCAGTTCGAACACCTGTTCCAGGCGCTCGACCTGTCCCTCCGTTTCCATGCGATGCTTCTCGAAGGCCGCGCTCAGTTCCTTTGACTGGGCTGCCTTCGCCAGCTTGGGCAACGTCTTCAGGATCTTCTTTTCCGCGTAGTAAATGTCCTTCAGGCCGTCCACGAACAGGCTCTCCAGGCCGTTCGCCGCGCCGGACGAATTCTTCCTTGCCATCACTTTGCTCCATCGGTTGATGCGCCTTGAGGGTGCAAAGGAAACGGCGCCCGTGAAATCGCAAGCGCCGCTTCCTTGCATCACGATAAGCGTGGCCGGGAACGGATGTTCCCTGCGAAATATTTCGTGAACCCAAGTCGTGGACGGCGCGCGGCGCGCGGGATCACCGGGACGGCTCTCCTGTCGGCAAGTCTCCCGGCGCGCATGCCTAGTCAGCCCGGCTGCAACCGGACGCCGGCTGCGGCGTTTGCTCTTGGCGGTGCACGCAGGATCGGAACCGAATGCTCGAATCCCTGTATCTGAACCTTGGCCAGCACGACGACCTCTCGGAGGCGGAAAAGGAATTGCTGGCGGGTGCCATCTCGACCGAAAGGCATGTCGCCACGGGGCAGGACATCGTTTCGGAAGGCTCGAGACCGACCCACAGCACCCTGATCCTCGACGGCATTGCCGCGCGCTACAAGGTGCTCGAGGATGGCGGCCGGCAGTTCACGTCCTTGCAGGTTCCGGGCGACTTCGTCGACCTTCACGCCTTTCTCCTGAAGACAATGGACCACGGCATCATCGCGCTGTCGCCATGCCGCGTGGCCGCCGCCGAGCACGGCAAGCTGCGCGCCATTACCGAGCAGGCGCCGCATCTGACGCGGCTTTTGTGGCTGGACACGCTCGTCGACGGCGCCATCCACCGGGAGTGGATCGTGGCCATGGGCCGGCGTTCCAAGACATCGCACCTCGCCCATCTCATTTGCGAGCTGTTCGTCCGCCTCCAGGTGGTCAAGCGCACCAGCGGGATGAGCTTCCAGCTTCCCTTGTCGCAAGCGGAGCTTGCCGATGTGCTCGGGCTGTCGGTCGTCCATATGAACAGGGTCATCGGCATGCTGCGCAACATCGGCCTGGTCAGCTGGTCGAGCTATACCGTGACCATCCTCGACTGGGATCTGCTGGTGGAGTTGGCTGAGTTCGACCCCACCTATCTCAGCATGAACCGGGAACCGAGATAGGCGTCACGGCGGATCGCGAAGCACCGACTTCCAGGCGGCGACCGACGCTATGTCGACGGTGACCAGGCCGCCGGCCTTGAACGTAACCCGGCCTCTGTCCTGGTCGACTTCGGTAATGTGACCGGCGATCATTATCGGGTCGCCGGCCTTGGCCCCGGCCGGCGGGTCGATGGCGAAAGGATAGTTGTGGGTCGGGATCCGCACCCGCGCGCGGCCGCTGCCGAGCAGCTTCAGGATGGTGGCGTTCACGATCACCTCGTCGCCGATGCTGACGTTCCAGGCCATGGGCGATCAGCCGGGTTTTCTGGGGGCCGCCGACTTGGCGCTGCCCGGCGCCCACAGCTCGTCGAGCATGACGAGCGCGGCGCTCCGGTCGCCGGGCCTCAGCAGCCCTTGCTCCGCCGCGGCCGTCTTGAACGCGTCGAAGGCAACAGCGGGTCGGCAGATCCCTGCGAGTGCGTCGTCCACCAGGCGGACCGCCACGACATAGGTCGCGGCGTCCTTATCCTTCCATGTCCTGGCGAGCGCCTTCTTGGCATCGGCGATGGACGACACGACCATCGAGCCGCCATCGGCGAACCGGATCGTCAGGGGCAGGAACAGACTCACGGCCGGTCACCAGCCGAACCACTCCCGGGTTCGCCATAGCAATCCGGCGAAGGGCGCGATCGTGAAGGCGACGACGCCCAGGGCCAGAAGGGGACTGCTCGCAAGAACCGGTTTCATCAGATGCCTCCACAAGGTCCCTCATTGCATCGACTACCATCGCGCGCCGGTCGTCGCATTTAACTTTGATATGCCGCGACCGGCGCCGAGGCCCGCGGGCGGCCGGTCCGGTGTTTCGACTTTGCCAACCTTTTCGAGCGGCAGACGTTGTCCTTATCGAAACCAGGAGACGAAGCGATGCTGACGAAATCCGACACATCGAAGGCGGCAGGCAGGCAGCGCCGCGTGCAGCGCAAGGTCGACGCCGATGACCGCCGCAAGGCCAAGGCGAAAGAGCCGGGTGCCATGCAGGCCGGGGCGCGCGAATATCCCGTGCCGCCTTTCCCGAAGCAGCATCATCCAAAACCCGGCGAGGAGTGGGCGATCGAGCCGGCGCCGCTCTACGACGCGCCGTTCTGGCAGGGCTCGAAGAAGCTCGACGGCAAGGTGGCGCTGATCACCGGCGGCGATTCCGGCATCGGTCGTGCCGTGGCGGTGCTGTTCGCGCGCGAGGGCGCCGATATCGCCATCGCCTATCTCAGTGAGGATCGCGACGCCGAGACGACCAAGCGCGCAGTCGAGGCCGAGGGCAGGCGCTGCCTGGCGCTGCGCGGCGATGTCGCCAGGCGCGCCTTCTGCCGCAAGGCGGTCGAGCAGACGGTGAAGGCATTGGGTGGCCTCGATGTGCTGGTCAACAACGCCGCCTTCCAGATCCATTCGACCGATTTCACCGACCTCACCGAGGAGCATTTCGACACCACGCTGAAGACCAATCTCTACGGCTATTTCCATATGGCGCAGGCAGCCGTGCCGCACATGAAGCCGGGCTCGGCCATCATCAACACCGGTTCGGTCACCGGCATCGAGGGTTCGAAGCATCTGGTCGACTATTCGATGACCAAGGGCGGCATCCACGCCTTCACGCGCGCTCTGTCGGGCAACCTGATCGGCAAGGGCATCCGCGTCAACGCGGTGGCGCCGGGCCCGGTCTGGACGCCGCTCAATCCGTCGGAAAAGGAGGCCGAGGACGTTTCCCAGTTCGGCGCCAAGACGCCGATGAAGCGGCCGGCGCAACCGGAAGAGATCGCGCCGGCCTATGTGTTCCTCGCTTCGCCGCAATGCTCCAGCTACATCACCGGCGAGGTCCTGCCGATTGTCGGCGGCTATTGAGAGGAGGCTTGCCAGAGGTGGGGGTAGGGGGCCTAACCCTTGCGCTTGCCTTCGGACGGGGCCCTCACGCCGGCCTGCGCCTCGCGCATCATCTTCAGCGCTTCGTCGCGGGTCAGGCCGCATTTGCGGGCGAAGTAGGCAGCCTCATAGGCCTCGGCCGCGGAGGCGGGCGAGATCGCGGATAGCATAGGTCTCGATTTCTTCTTGGCCATCGGTTCACGGCACCACTTCGTTTAGTCAGCTAATATAGCACCTTTGTTTGCCAAGGCAAATTTCTGCTATTTGCCGAGCTGTTCCTAGGCGAACGCGCCGATGCCCCGGGGGTTCCCTGGAAAAAGCGACGCATCTCGGCGCCCGGCGCCGGGGAGAGATGGCTGCCGCCGGCGGCCCGGTCGCATGGAGGCAGCGGGCCGGTAAAGTGGCCTGAACCTTGAAGGATTTTGAAACGTAATTATATCAATGACTAAGCGTGCTCTGCACGCGAAACGTAGTGCTTTGGTCAAGCTTCATCTTCATGGAGGTTGTCTATGGC